>JAYTXB010001238.1:0-1840 GCA_043743205.1 Schlesneria sp. | reverse complement strand
GCCGAAGGGTTGGACAGCGGCTATCTGCACCAACTGGCTGCGGTGATCGAGGCCGTTGATCCCCCTTACTGGAGCGAACACATTGCTCTGACCAAAGCGGGCGGTGTGGAGATCGGGCATCTCTCGCCGGTGCCGTTCTCGCGCGAGTCAACGGCGATCGTCGCGAGAAACATCCGCACGGCGCAAGACCTGATTGCGAGGCCGCTCATTCTGGAGAACATCACGTATCACGTGCGGCTGCCGTTCTCGGACCTCGATGAAGCGGCGTTCCTGGGCGAGCTGCTCGATGTCACCGGCTGCGGGCTGTTGCTCGATGTGACCAATCTCCACACGAACTCGGTCAACCATCGCTTTGACGCCGTCCAGTTTCTTCGCCGACTGCCGCCCGACAAAATCGTGCAGCTTCATTTCGTGGGCGGCCACTGGCGCAACGGCACTCTGATCGACAGCCACTCGCACGCGACGACGCCGGAAGTTTGGAGCCTGCTCGACGAAGTCCTGAAGTACGCGCCTGTCAAAGGGATGATCCTGGAGCGCGACGAAAACATCCCACCGTTCGCGGAACTTATTCCGGAACTGGAACAGGCTCGCGCCCTCGGACGGAAGCACAGACGATGGTGAACGATTCTGAGAACGGGCTTCTGGCCAATGTAAGATGGGCACCTTGCCCGTCCGATCTCCCGCAAACTAAGGACGGCTTGGAGGGCCGTCCGACAACAGGCCACATCGCCGCCCAGCAGCGTCTGCTCGTAAGGCTCTACACCGACGAGTCGCTTCGAGACCGCATGGCCTCATCACCGAATGAGGTCTTGGTTGAGTACGGCCTCGCGCCGGACGAGGCATCCACATGGCAGGCGATGCTTGCCGACATCGGCCTCTTTGCCGAATCTCTCCACATCAAACGCTGCGCGGAAGCGCGAGCCTTGCTCCCGATGACGCTTGCCGCACTCGGTCGCCAGACGTTCAACGAGTTGTTCCTGAACTTCGCCTCGACGTTCCTGCCAACCGGACATCGCAAGCCTCACGCAGATTCGGTCGCCTTCGGCGCGTGGCTGTTGTCGCGACGAAGCGACTCACCGGTGAAAGAACTCTGGCAGCGAGACATCATTGAGTTTGAACACATCAGCCGGTCAATGCTCTTCCGCCGCATCGGCCTCATCACGCGCTGCCTTGGCCACGTGGTCCACCTTTGGAACCCAAACGCCACACCGAACCAGCCGCCTTCCACTCGAAGGATCCGGTACGCCTGGTGGTCCTGGCGCAGCCAGCTTCATTGGCGACGAGTCTGGTGAGTTCGCGATCAAGATGGAGCAATTCATCAGTCGCAAAGCGACGACAGCAAATAGCCTCGGGCGTCAGCCCGAGGAGTGCGGGTCAAATGATTGAGTTGAGCCGCGAAGCGGCGGCAGAGTCACTACTCACGCCGACTGTCGCCGCTTCGCGGCTCAATTCCAATTTCGCCAACTTCCTTGGGCTGACGCCCAAGGCTATTTGCTGCCGTCGCCTCGCGACTTCCGAAAACTGCTGCCGCACAGTCTTTCCAATCAGTACATCCAGACCCGTACCGGGCTTGTTCGGAGCAGTCGGTTGAGAATCGAGTCGTGTTCGGGGAACATGCGGCCCGCTCATGAATGTTGTGAGTGTGTTGATCACCTTCGCTTGACGAATGGCCGGACTCAAAGCGGCCGCTCACCATGCGGACCTTCGCCAAAGCCTCCCCGAATCTTCCGCCGTGGAATCCTGCACTATGGTTCTCGAACGACTGAGTAAGACGTGGTTCAATCTCGTTCACGGTGGCAACATCGTCTACAACCAGTGCTGGGAAGACCCGCGTCTGGAT
>JAYTXB010001237.1:0-1132 GCA_043743205.1 Schlesneria sp. | reverse complement strand
GACTCCCCCGCTCACGCTGCGGGTTGGCCTGGGGAAGAAAACTCATGCCGGTCGCCTATCACCGCCATCGAGGGTCTCTCTTGCCTCCACTCCACTGACCAACCATTAGCAACTGCACTCCCCTGAAGTTGTACTCGTGCCTCGCGGTTGCGGGGTCAGCGGGCCTTGACTATAAGGCGGGCTCGATTTTCCCCTTCCTATCGAAAGCTGAAACAACTCGTCAAACCAGCGCGGGAGACACCCCTTGGACTTGGGTGAACTAGTCAATGTGATGCGGATTGTGGAGCTGACGGCGAAGTCTCGCCCGGCGGCGATTCGGTCACTTGTTCAGGCCGCCAATTGGGAAGACGAAGGGATCGCTCCGGACAAAGTTTTGGAGGCGATTGAAGAGCGCGAGGCAGCGGCTCAAACGCTGGTGTCGAATGACTTCGCGTTGCCTCACGCCTTCATCGACTGGGATGGCGACTTTCGGGTCGTGATGGGCCGCAGCCGATCGGGCGTCGATTACGGAGTGCCAACCGGCCAGAACGTGCAACTGATCGTGCTGCTCGTGATCGGTCGCAAGCTTCAACAGACACACGTCGAAGTTCTGGCCGCGCTGGCCGAACTGCTCAAGCTTCCCGAGTTCCGGCAGACGCTGATCGACTCGAAAGACACGAAGACACTCGACAGCCTGTTACTGGCCAAAGCGGGCCTGCAACCGGATCAGCGACCGTCGCGCGCGCACGGCGTTCCAAAGTTGACGCAGACTCTTGTCAAACAGGCAATGTTGTTGGTGGAGTCGGTCGGTGCACAGGCGCTGTTACTCGCGGTCGATCGGTTGGAAAGCGTGCCGTGGGAATCGCTCTCCAATTGGAAGGGACGCCTGCTGCTGGTCACAACCGAACACAACGATGAGTTCGAGATCAAGCGTGAGGACACGCATGTCTTCGACGGCTTGCATGCAACATTGTCGCGCATGGACCGGTCGAACTTGGGCCTGTTACTGGCTGCGTCGCAAGGGCTGCTCAGTGAGAAGCACAGCGTGGTCTGCGTGACCGGTCCCGATGGTCGGCGGCTCGACAGCATCACGATCACGAAGCCCGAAGTTCATTTTCGAGCGATGCTCTCCGAAAAGAACCGGCGCGGTTTG
>JAYTXB010001236.1:0-4324 GCA_043743205.1 Schlesneria sp. | reverse complement strand
GCCACCGAGGCATCAAAACTGTTGCCGGTAATGAGCAACGCATCGACATCACGCTCGATGGCGAGGCTGATGAGTCGCTCAAACGCGGTTAACGTCGCCGTTTCCACGATGTCACGAGCTTCGTCATCTAGCGCCGTGATGTGTTGTAGCGGACAGTCGAGTTGCAAGTTCGCAGCGTGCAGCAAGCGAAGCGGCTTAGCGGCCATAACGGCATCCCTTCCGAAGCTTTCCCGCAGAGACCGACTGGGTAGTGCGACTCCCCTATGGAGCCAGTTCTCAGAACCCGTTTGTCGGGAAGCCAATTGGCCTCGCGACAAACGGGTCTCACCTTCGGGCAACTCGCCAGCGTAGCGAGTAATGCACCGCACGGTCCCTGCGCGGAATGGCGAAGAGTGTACAGACAGGGTAAGCCACAGCAAACCCCGAACGAGGGTGACTTGAAGAGCGGCAGCAGGAGCATGTCCCGGTAACTGAGATTGAGGGGAGAGCGGTTTGCCTTGGCGAGGGCGGTCGGTCGTTTGGGGTCGGGGAGGGCTGGTCAGGCCGGGGTGGCGAGCCAGACCTTTAGATATTGGTTCACTCACATGTCGGTTTGGAAGTGCGGTCGTTTGAACGTAGGCGGTGAGGCGGTGTCTGAAGTTGCCACCATGGAGAACCGAGTCTGCCGACAATAATTCAGAGTGCTAGACGTAAGGGCACTCGCGCGACATTGCTGCTGACAGAATTTGACATCTCATCCTGAGTTAGCCGTGGGCAGTGGTGACTAGAAACGAGAGGGAGCCGTGAAAAATCGCGGACGGCAAGCCCCCTTTATCGGTTCATGGGATGTCGTCTTTCAACAGCGATTTCATCGACTTCATGCCGCGTTTTAATCGCCAGGCGACGGCGTCGGGGGTGAGGCCGAGATGTTCGGAGATCTGAGTGACGGACCAATCATTGAAGTAGCGCAACTGAACGACTTCGCGCTGATCTTCGGGAAGATGTTGGATGGCCTGCTTCAGTTGAGTGGCTGCTTCGTCGCGCATCACGATTTGGCTGGGAGTCGTTTGCCAGCCGGCGAAGTCAGCGTGTTCGAGTGCCTCTTCACGTCCCGCCGCACGCTTTTGAGCCTGCAATTGATCGCGGGTCGCGTTGTGGATGTTTCGCTCGTGGATCAGGCGGAGCCACGCCACGAACTCGGCCGGATCGTGACCGATAAAGCCGCCGATTTGTCGATGAACCGACAAGCAGGTCTGTTGCACGATGTCCGACCCGTCGATCCGGCCGTTCAATTGCGGAGCCAATTGTTGAACGGCCACCCCGCGCAGGTAGTCACGATGCAAATCGAGCAATCGGCCCAGTGCCGAGACATCACCGGCTTGGGCACGCGGAATCAGAACGGCGATCTCAGAATCGGGTGTGGTCATGATCAGGTCTCCTGCTACGACGATAGATCAAGCACCAGTACAGCTCAAACCCGCGTGAGATTGCAGGCATTGATGACCGTAATTTGGACGTTTCCGACAAAAGTCTGGTGAGCCGGGTGCCGTGAGGCCCCGGACTTTTCGACGAAGAACCCGGTGCCTCACGGCACCCGGCTCACCTAGATCATCCGATTATTACCGCCAGTTGTTGATGCGTCGGCCGCAAGGTGGCTGCTGGATCGCGTTCGTGCCCGCGCTTCCATTTGCCGTGATTCTGGCTGGAAGTCGCGACACTGAGACTCATGGATGAAGTTTTTGGAAGGCTGCTCTACGATGACGCATGTCTGCCTTGAGACCCCATACGTTTCCTCACTTCCTCGCAGGGCGGGTTCACTTTCTGATGTCGCTGCTTAACCCCGCATTGCTCGCCGGACTGGGATTGATGGCGGTCCCGATTCTGTTGCACTTGCTGATGCGGGCAAAGCCAAAGCGGCTGGTGTTTCCGGCGCTCCGCCTGATCCTGCAGCGGAAGAAACAGAACTCGCGGCGGATGCGGTTGCGTCATTTCTGGCTGCTCCTGCTGCGTGTCTTGGTGATCGCGTTGATTGTGTTCGCAATGACGCGCCCTTCCCTTCCGGCGGCGAACTACGGGCTGACTTGGTTCGAGACGGGGTCGCTGGCGGTCATCGGTGCTTTGGCGCTGGGGACTTATTTTGGAGTGATGGCTTGGTGGCAGCGTCAGTCATGGGCGCGGAACATGTTGCTCACGCGACGGACCATGCTGCGCGGCGGCATCGGGGCGATGGCGATGCTGTTCGCTCTGGTCGGTGTGGCGTGGCCGTATACAGCTCGCGTCTTTCACGAATTGAAAGACCCTGCGCCGCGCGTCTCAGAAACCGTCCCCGTCGCGGCCGTGTTTCTGTTCGATACCAGTTCCAGCATGGCCTACAAACAGAGCAACCAGACTCGCTTACAGGCGGCGCAACAGTTCGCGAAGGAGCATCTCAGTCGGATGCCCAGCGGGAGTAAGGTGGCCGTGGCGGGGAGTGGTGAATCATTGGCTGCGGCGTTCTCGGTGGACTTGGCGGCGGCGCAGAGTCGCATCGAGGCGCTCGACCTTCAGTCGGCGAGTTTGCCGCTGAACGACCGCTTGCGTTCGGTGATTCTCGGCCAGGAGGATGATCGTCGGCGCGTGACGGCCGAGCAGGGGTCGGTCCCGGAAGAGCAGCGACAGGATCGATTCGTGCGAGAGATCTATGTGTTTACGGACTTCGCAAAGTCGGCGTGGCGCGAAGAGTCATCGAGCTTGCTCAAGGAAGAATTCGAACGATTGAAGTGGCTTGGTATTTATTTGATCGACGTGGGGACGCTTGAGCCCGTGAACGTGGCTTTGCACAGCATCAAGTTGTCGCGCGAGTCGGTTCCAGCGGGTGGGACGGTGCGTGTCGATGCCGTCGTCGCGGGGGTCGGCAAGATCAAGCCGGACCAAACCGTCGAGCTGTTTCTCCGCGACGAAAACGGCCAGTTCTTCACCGGAGAGCGGCAATCGGTGCAACTCGAAACGGGGACCGAAGCCCGCGTGACGTTTTCCGTTCCGAGTGGCACAGGTCGCTATCGGCAAGGGGAACTGCGGTTGAGCGGGGCCGATCCGTTGGGCATCGACGACATCGGTCACTTTACGGTGCAGACGATTCCGTCGTTGAAAGTCTTGGTCGCAGCGGAGCGTCCCGAGGTTGCGAAGTATTGGCTGGACGCACTCAAAAATTTGGCTGACGCGAAGGTCACTGACTATCAGATTGAGTTCTGTGCAGTGGAGCGACTGCGCGAGAAAGACCTCGCGTCGATCGACGTAGTGTGCCTGATTAACGCGGCGAGTCCGAGCGATGCGACGTGGGCGAAGCTGCAATCGTTCGTCGAAGCGGGGGGAGGCTTGGCGGTCTTTCTCGGCGCCCCCTCGTCTGTTAAGGACGGCGCTCGCCAGCGCGAGGCAATTGATCCGGTGGTCTACAACCGGGAGGCTGCGCTGGCCGTGTTGCCCGCGCGGCTCAAGGCGTCCCTCCCGCATTCTCCCGCCAAGACGATGGACCTGCGAAACACACGTCACACGCTCTGGCAACGGCTCGATGATCTCGGGGTTCTGGCCGATCTCGGCTCGACGCTCGTGAAGCGGTATTGGAAGGTCGAGCCGTTACCAGACTCGGCTACGATCGCGCGGTATGGCGACTCGTCCGGCGCACCGGCTCTGGTCGAGCGACGTGTCGGTCGGGGGCGTGTGGTGCTGATGACGACCGGAGTCGATGGCATCGCCTGGAACGACCTGCTCGACCAAAACTCCGGCCCGCTCTACTTGGTCCTCGCCGATCAACTCGTACAGTACTTGTCGTGGCAGGCCTCCGGTTCGTTCAACTCACTCGTCGGGGATGAAGTGTCGCTCGCGCTGGACCGTAATCGCCAGTTCAAACAGATCGTGGTGCGAATGCCCGATTTCAAACAGCGCCCGCAAGATGTCCCTGTCGAGGCCACACGATTGACGCTGAGCAATCTCACCGCGATCGGCTCGTACACGGTGGAAGCAATAAATAAGGGGGGCGATTACCGGGCGGGCTTCAGTATGAACCTCCCCGCGCGTGAGAGCGACTTCACGCGGCTGGAGTCTCCGGATCTGAACCGCTTGCTGGGCGAAGGCCGTTACAGCGTCAGTCGCGACCCGGCGAGTCTCGAACGGAGCGTGCTCGCGGGCCGACTCGGACAAGAGATGTACGGGTTGGTTGTCGGGTTACTGGTGGCGGTGTTCGCGTTGGAGCAATTCACGGCGACTTGGTTCTACCGAACCGATGAATGACGTTTCCGACAAAAGTCTGGTGAGCCGGGTGCCGTGAGGCCCCGGGTTCTGAAATCTGACTGAGAACCCGGGGCCTTAC
>JAYTXB010001235.1:0-2334 GCA_043743205.1 Schlesneria sp. | reverse complement strand
AGACGCCACGCCACATGATGAAGTTCTCGATGCCAGGCTGGGGATGAAGGACGTGGGCAAAGCTGCCGTTTGTCACTCGTCATTTGTCATTTGGGAAAGACAAGGCGGCGAGCGTTCCAATCATGACGACGTTGGTGCAACCGACTCAGGCCGAACGAGCCTTCACCAACGCGCTGAGCGATTTGAATTCAGAAGCCGCTGCTGTCTCACACCACTCGAACAAGACGGCTTCGGCAGTCGTGATTGTCGCGCCGCTGTTGGCCATTCGCTCAAGAGCGAACTGATGATCGAGGTCGCGTCTCCCGGCAATCGCATCCGCTACGACGAAGGTTTGATAGCCCGCTGCCAGCAGGTCGAGCACCGTCTGCAACACACAGACGTGCGACTCCATCCCCGCGACCACGATCTGAAACCGATCGTCGATCGACTCCGCCGCTGATCGCCAGCCGGTGCATTCCCACGCACTGAACTGTTTCTTGGCCGGTCGCGCCGCGATCAACTCGGCCAGTGCTGCGACCGTCGGCCCGAGTCCTTGCGGATACTGCTCGGTGGCCATCGCGGGGATGCCAAACAACTTCGCCCCTTCGGCCAAGAACCGACAGTTCGAGACCAGCCGCGCGCGTGACGAGTCACTCAGTGCCGCGACGAGTTTCTCTTGCACATCGACGATCAGCAGGCGACTCGACTCACGCTGCAGTAACTCCGGGCTGCGAGAAATTTCGGACAGCGATGACATCAATGGGAAACCTTTCAACGATCAGGGGGCCGAATTTTGTTTGTGAGTTTAACCGGTAGCCGGTGCTTGGAATCTGAGAAGCCCTGATTGCCTCACCTCGCGAATCGCCAACGCTCGTTTTTGTGAATTAACGTTCGAGGAGTAACTGACGTTCCTCCGTAGGAACAGCCCAAAGAGGTTCGGTCTTCAATCAACGCGAGCGCAACATCCACGCGTCAGAAGTCTTTCAAATCTTCACCGCCATCGCGAGTGAGTAGGCTCCTCCAGATTGCCGGATCCAGGCTCGTGGAGACGAACCGGCTCGCACCATCTCCCATCAAGACTCGGCCGCCACCTTCATGGAAACTCGAAGGCCGTCGCCCCGGCTTGCTCGAAGGTGGCATCAATGCTTCCGCGATCATGAGATCATCCGGAGCGATCCACGGGATACCCGCATCCTGCGTTTCAACGATCAGGATCGTGTTGGACAAGCCATCACAAACATCTCTGAAGTTGATCGTGCGGGTGCCGGGCCAGACGGTCTCATCCCCAATGACCGCGAGATACGAAGTATGTCGCGTCGATATTTTCCCTTTGGCCGCATGGCACTCAAAAACCTCGGGACGTTCATTGAGCAAGTAGCGGTTTGAAGGACCATTCCACGGTTCACTGAAGCGATAACGAGCGAACAGTTTCTTGGAAGGCTCATCGAGAAACGGCAGGATCAAGACTCGCCAACTATGCCACAATTCGCCATCGGGACCGCGCGTCGATGCCGGGGGAAGCGAGCCGTATGTGTCGTGATAATTGTGCAGTGCAATACCGATCTGCTTCAGATGGCGATTGCACTGATTCGGGCCACGACGCTGCGGTGCGAACAGAAAACCTGGAGTCATCAAGTATGCAGCGATGATGACGACGAGACCCGTCGCAGCGATGACTCGAAACAGCGCGTACGCGAACTTTGACGGACAATCTATGGGATATCTCCAAGTGCCAGGCTCTTGTGACATGGCTGATTCCAATAAATTGAACTCGGCAGATCAGAATGAGAGACAAAGCGGCTCATAGAATCACTCGGCGTTGGCGATTGAGCAAGATACGTTTTGGAAAACTTGGAAGCGGAGTCTTTCCTCCAGACATCGTTCACTCTGACTGTGAACATCGCCATCTACCTCGGGCGATCCTGATCACTTAACCGCGAGCCAATGGCGAGCGAGTCGGAGAACGTCACGGAGAAGTTGCTATCGCCCCCGCCTTCGGCCTGTGGTTAAACAAGCTCAAGTGATAATCCTGATCGATATTCAAAAGCACACGGCCCGAGGTGATGGCACCTCGGGCCGCGAAGACCGCTTTGTGTTAGCCCGGAATCTGCCCGAGCAAATTGATGATCGCGTCCTTATCACTTGATGAAGAGCATTTCCTGATAGGTTGGCAGCGGCCAGTGATCATCAGCGACGATCCCTTCGAGTTCATCGACGACTGCTCGAACCGCATCCATCGCTGGCTTCACCTGCTTCGCACAGCGTTCGGCCGCCTGCTGCGGGTTCGAGACTCCGTGTCCTCCGTGTCCACCTTCGTCGTTCAAATGCTCCAGCGCCGCGACGCTGACATTGAGC
>JAYTXB010001234.1:0-3154 GCA_043743205.1 Schlesneria sp. | reverse complement strand
ATTGCCGACGATTGCTGCTCGCAGGGACGACGTGCCATTTGCGATGGCTGGAACTCGCCCGCTGTTACTGGCGCGGGCCGGTTAGCCGCGCACTCCCCGGATTGGGGCTGATGGCTCTGATCGCGATGCAGGAGTTTGAACTGGCGGCGTTACTCATGGCGACGAGTTGGACGGACTGGTTCATCATGGCGCAGCGGCTCGGGTTGGAGCAGCATGAAATGCTGCGGCAGGCGCTCAAGCCGCTGGCTCTGCAATTGCCATTGCTGATCGGGATCGTCGTCTGGATGAGTCGCGTGTCTCAGAGAGCGGAGAGTGCCACGTCAGACGGAGAGGCTGCGTTGCCCGAGCGGTCTGCGGGTGCGAGCCGTTTCGTGCTGGCAGTCGCTCTGGTCGGCGTCACGCTTGTCGTGGGCGTACTGGTTCCACTCGGGCTGATGGGCTGGAGAACGGTGGAGGGAATGAGGCTGCTGTTGCGACAGCAGACTCAGTTATTCGGGCTGCTCAACGAGATGGCGGTCGCGTCGATGATCTCGTTCTGCGCGGGGCTGGCCGCGTGGTGGATTGCCTCGCTGACAACGCGGCCGCGCGTGAAGAGTGGCCTCGCGTTGGCGTCGAGCCTGTTGCTGCTGCCGGGTTTGTTTGGATCGCTGCTCGTGTCGCTGGCGCTGGTCGTGGCGTTTCAACAGCCGTGGCTGAGATCGCTCTACGACACGCCGCTGCCTTGGGGTTGTGCTTTGGTTGTTTGGCTGTTGCCGCGCGCGGCGGTCCTGCAACTGTGGCTCGACGCATTCCGTCCCGCCGAGGCCCTGCATGTGGTTGAACTCGCCATGAGCCATGAGCAACAAACCGTGAGCGAAGTCGGGCAAACGTCTTCACGCCTGGCTCAGCACTCAGCAGTCGCTGCTCAACGCTCTTCACTCCTCACGTTGCTCTGGCGACTACGCGACGAACCGCGTTGGCTGGCGATCGGGTTGCTCTGCTATTGGGCGTACTGCGATCTGCCGACCGCGTACCTGCTGGCTCCCACGCGCATGGCTCCCGGTTTGGTGCGGCTCTATAACTTCATGCACTTCGGCCGGTCGGCGGCCCTGTCGAGCGAAGCGAGTCTGTTTTTCGGACTGCCGCTGTTGGGAGTCGGTGTGATGGTGATGATGGCTCGCTGGTGTTGCGCGTGGGCGCACAGACGTTGAGAGGAACCGGGCCAATTCATTGTGCTGCGTGATTGGAAAACGAAGCCCTTGGAACAGGCGGGAGGTTGAACGGACGTGATGCTGTGGTCGCTCGAAGCCGTTTCGCTGGCGGGTCGGCGTGGTCCTCGATTGGACTGCGTCAGTGTGGTCATTGCGCGCGGAGTGACCGTCGTGTTGGGGGCGTCGGGGGCGGGGAAGACTTCGTTGCTGAATTTGCTGGTTCAGTTTGAACGACCGGCGGCGGGTCGAGTTCAGCGGCATGTCGCGGCGGGCGCGGTTGAGCCTGCCGTGTTTTGGGTTCCCGCGTCGCACGGACTGTGGTCGCATCTGACCGTGCGTGAGCATCTGGCGACTGTGGCCGTGACGCTGCTCGGTCAATCGTCAGCCGTGCGAGTGGAGTCGCTGCTGGGCGCGTTTGATCTCACACCGCTGGCCGAGGCTCGGCCGGGATCGTTGTCGATGGGTGAGCGTTCGCGATTGAGTGTCGCGCGGGCGTTGGCGAGTGTCGCAAGGGTACTCGTTATGGATGAGCCGTTGTCGCATGTCGATGAGGCGCGAGTCGGTTCGTATTGGAAGGTCATTCGCGCGCATTGCCGTGCGACGGAGACCTCGCTCGTGTTCGCCACGCACTCGCCCGAAGTCGCGCTGCGCGAGGCGAGTCAGGCGATTTGTCTGGTCGAGGGAAAGTTGAGTTACTCGGGACCGATGAACGAACTCTACGAACGCCCTTCGTCGCCCGAGTTGGCGGCGATGTTGGGGCCGTGCAATTGGCTGACGGTCGATGATGCGAGTCGTTGGTTGAGTGCAAGCAAATCGGAACTTCACGACAATCTCCGAGCGGGGCGGCGTCAGCCCCCCGGTTGTCCGGGCGTTAGCCCTTGTGCGGCAGGACTCGACTCCGAACGAAACAACCGGGGGGCTGACACCGCCCCGCTCGGAGGAGAATCGTCCAGCGCGGCACGGTGTCTACGCCCTGAACTCTTGGCGGTTGAGTCGATTGAATCGGGGCCTCTGCTCGTTGAGGCCACCCGATTTGCGGGGGCGAGTGCCGAGGTGGATCTCGTCGATGAACGCGATGGAACACGGCGGACGTTCGTGCATCGACCGAGTCGCTCATCATTGAAAGCCGGGGATCGCGTGCTGCTCAAGTTGCTGATGCTGCTCGTGGCGATGCTGTTCGCGGCTGGATGCGATTCGTCGAGCGAGCCGACGCTCGCGGTGAAACGAGAGAACTATTGGTCGATGCCACCCGATGGTCAGCGTGTTCCGGCTCCGCGCGGGATGACGGTCTCACCGCAGGGCGAGTACTTGGTTCTCGACAACGCGGGGCGAGTCCTCGTCTTCAATCAAGACGGCGCACTTCGGCGGCAGTGGTGGATGCCCGATTACTCGGTCGGTCGGCCCGAAGGGATTTGCGTCTTGAAGGACGGTCGCATTGCCGTCGCCGACACGCACTATCACCGGGTTGTCTTCTTCGATCACGAGGGACATGTCACCGGGATGTTTGGTGAGTTGGGGACTGAGCCGCGCCAGTTCATCTATCCGGTCGCGGTCATTCAGGACGAGGACGAGAACCTGTATGTTTGCGAGTACGGCAACTACAACGATCGCGTCCAGAAGTTTCGGCCCGATGGGACGTTTGTCGCACAGATCGGCGGGTATGGCACCGAGGAGGGGCAGTTCCAACGACCGAGCGGCATGGCGTGGTATGAGGGTCGGTTGTACGTGACCGATGCGTTCAACAATCGAATCCAAGTTTTTGGCGAAGAGGGAAAGCTGGTTGCAATTCTGGGCGGCTCAGACAAAATGGCTGACCTCCATTATCCCTACGACATCTCGGTGACAGAGAAGGGGGAGTTGTTCGTCGTCGAGTATGGAGCGGGGCGAGTGACGAAGCTCGATCGGACGGGCAAACTGCTCGGCCGCTATGGCACGACGGGATCGCAGGCGGCTCAGTTCTCCAC
>JAYTXB010001233.1:0-4777 GCA_043743205.1 Schlesneria sp. | reverse complement strand
GGCGTCGGGCGAGTACTACTGGAACTGCGGCATCTTCGTCTGGCGCGCCCAAGCGATCCTCGATGCGCTGGCCGTGTTCGCTCCCGAGATCACTCAACGTTTGATTCGCCTGCAAGCGGCCATCGGCTCGCCCGATTGGGCTGAGCAATTGGAAACCGAGTTCCCGCAGATGCCGTCGATCTCAATCGACTACGCCGTGTTGGAGAAGACTTCGCACGTCTGCGTCTTGGAGGCCCCGTTCGAGTGGGACGATGTGGGGAGTTGGCTCGCATTGCCTCGATTGATGCGATCCGATGGCAACGGCAACACGACGGAGGGCCTCGTCTGTGAGGTCGATTCATCCGGCTGTATCACGCGCACCACAGAAGACCATCTGATCGCACTCGTCGGCGTGAAAGACTTGATTGTCGTTCACACTCCTACCGCCACGCTGGTCGCCGACAAGCGGAGTGAAGACTCGATCAAACAACTCGTCGCCGAACTCGAACGGCGCGGATTGAGCGAGTACCTCTAACCGTTCCGCAGAAGTCAGCCCAACTGCCGACATTCCCGATGAAATTCATTCCCGCCAACATGCCACTGCACATCCGACGAGAATGACTGACTCAAACGGGCCGCCCTGCCGGATTCGTCCAGTGGACATTAAAGAAGAAAGCAGCCGGAGACGTAGGTGTCTCCGGCTGCAGGATTCCGTGGCGGGTCAACGCGGGTCTTCTGCAACACCTTTAGGTGGATGTCATCGCGAGCGCCGGGCGGATGTTAGAGCGGCTTTTTGAACGAGCCGTGCAACAGTTCCGTGTGGGCCAGCGTGTCGTCGAGGACAAGACAGACATCATTGGGGAGTGGAGCGGGAAACGCTCCCTGCTTGAATGCCATGCTGCCGTTGCCATTGGCGTCGAGCCTAATGCGCGCAAATGGCGGCACTTTGACGCCCGGCTTGCCGATGGCCACGGAAACCGTCTTGTTGGCTTGCAGTTTGAGGCCACTGACTTCCACCTTCAGTCCCTTCGTGCCATCGGGCAGAGCGGCAAAGCCTGCATTCCCTTTCACGAGGGTGCCGGGCTTGCCTTCCAACTTCGCGGTGAGCAGCAGCACCGGCCCGGTGACTGTCGCGCCGTTGACGCCCGATGCCGTCAGACCCACCACAGCAATCGCGACCAACGCCAGCATTCCACAGAGTCGTCTACGAGTCATCATGATCCCCTGTTCAAAACCCAGACAGCGCCTTGCCGGAACTCACACTAGGTTCCAGACTATTTCCTCCAATGCGACCGCCCGACTCACGTCGGTTACTGTCGAACTGTGGGGGTGTAACCCATGACCGCCGAATAGGTTTCGCGGGAAAGGCAAACTTATTTGAAATTGCTCGCTCGGGTCACCAGTAGAAAACAAAAGACCAAACCCACAGCAGGAATGAGGTTGCCGCTCAATGAACTACCTAGCTCACGTTGCGGGTTTCTAAAACAGGTGCGAGTGGTCTCACGGCATGTGGCTTAGATCGCTCACGCGGTGGGAAGCCCTTCAAACAGGCCGCTTCCGATGCGGACGAACGTTGCTCCCTCTTCGATCCCGACTTCAAAGTCGCCGCTCATCCCCATCGAAAGTTGCGGTAGCGTGCTCGCACCGCGCGAGATTTCCACCAGCCGATCACGCAATTCAACCAGTCCGCGAAACGCAGCGCGGGCCACTTCAGGAGACTCATTCAGCGGAGCCATCGTCATCAAACCGTCGATGTCCAAGGCAGGTTGGTCCAACAGCGCAGGCCAAGCCGCGATGAGTTCGTTGGCGACGAAGCCATCTTTCGTTGGCTCTCCCGTCACGTTGACTTCGAGCAGGATTCGCGCGCGACCGTTTTGCTGAACGGCCGATTTGGCGAGTTGCTCGATCAGTCGGATCGAATCGACGGAATGAATTCGCTCGACGACCGACAGTAGGCTGTCAGCTTTGTTCCGTTGCAGATGTCCAATCTGGTGCCAGCGAACGCTCGGCGACAACTCCTTAGCTCGCGCGATCAATTGCTGTGGACGACTCTCCCCCAAATCGGTCACACCCAATGCAATCAACTCACGCACCCAATTGAGTGGCGCGTATTTTGTGACCGCGATCAAAGTCACATCCTCCAGTGACCGACCGACACGATCACAGGCGACTGAAATCCGCTGCCGCACCTGAGACAGGTTGTGTGCGAGTTGATCGGAAACCGTGTTGGAACTGGTCGAGGTCATGCGTTCTCGCTGGCACTCAAAAGTAACTTCGGGCGGGATACACCGCCTCGATATTCTGGATGCAGGTCATCAGGCTTGGAATCGCTCGCGCCATACGGCCACACGCTCCGCCACTGCTATCCGCCCGCCGCTGCCGAAACTGCTCAGTCGCGCGACCACGTTCTTCACACCGAGGTACTGAACGACATCGGCTTCGATCTTGTCGCACGCTTGTCGCAATTCTGCCAACGAGAGATCGACGAGTTTGCAGCGTTGAGACTCACAGTGTCGAACGAGCTTTCCGACAACCTCGTGGCCGGTCCGCATCGGGACACCCTTGCCGATCAGATACTCCATCAACGTGGTTGCATCGAGGAAGCCTTCTTCCAGTCGAGCCTCGATAGTCGCGACCTGCAACTTCGCATGACGCGCGATGCTCGGGGCGAGTTCCAAACAGGCTTGCACGGTGTCGAGGGCATCGAAGAACGCCAACTTGTCCTCTTGCAGATCGCGGTTGTAGGCGAGCGGCAGTCCTTTGAGCAGCGTCAAGATTTGTTGCACGTCGGCGATCACGCGCGCCGACTTACCGCGCATCAATTCCAACACATCGGGGTTCCGCTTCTGAGGCATGATTGACGAACCGGTCGTGTACGCATCAGGCAGCTTGAGAAACCCAAACTCGGTCGTACACCACAAAATCCATTCTTCGGCCCAGCCCGAGAGATGCACCGCGATGAGCGAAAGGTCGAAGATCGCTTCGGCCAGAAAATCACGGTCGCTCGAAACGTCGAGGCTATTCGCGGCAACATCGGCAAACCCGAGCAGCCGCGCGGTGGCTTGTCGATCAATTGGAAGGCTGGTCCCTGCGAGAGCCGCCGCGCCGAGTGGCAGCACATTGACACGTTTGAGGCAGTCGGCCAGACGCTCTCGGTCTCGTTGAAACTTCTCGCAGTAGGCCAACCAATAGTGCGCGGCCATGACGGGCTGAGCGCGCTGCAAGTGCGTGAAGCCTGGCAGCACGACATCCGCATCGGTTTCACACCGATCAACGAAGGCTCGCTGGAGTTCGACCAGCAGTCCGTCGAGCATCGTCAGCGCATCTCGCACGTAGAGCTTAAGGTCTGTCGCGACTTGATCGTTCCGACTGCGCGCCGTGTGCAGTTTGCGGCCGACATCGCCGATGCGGGCGATCAGAGCCGACTCGATATGCATGTGGATGTCTTCGAGTTCCGTCTTCCACGCCATCTCACCCCGCGCGATCTGCTGTCCGATGTCATCGAGTGTCTCGACAATCTGGCGGCACTCATCTGTCGTGAGCAACCCGACGCCAGCCAGCATCCGCGCGTGAGCCTGCGACCCTCGAATATCGACTGCCGCGAGCCGACTGTCGAAGCTGATCGACTCCGTGAACTTCTCGACGCGCACATCCGTCCGCTCGTCAAACGCACCACCCCACGCTTTGCCAGACACGAGACTGTTCTCCCAAGGCACGACAGATTTGTTCGACACAAAACAGGCATTCGATCGCCGCGCGAGTTGCATCAAGACGATGTCACGCGGCGGAGCGTTCTACCAGAATCCCGACGGTGTCGGAACGAAAGCCGCTTCAATCAGCAGCGATAACAATCAACCTCACGACGTTGGCCTCCGCCAATCCGTTGCGACTCAACTCGACTGGTGGAATCTCACGCCAGCCGACGATCGCTGTTTGACAACGGTCTCCCGCAGACTCTAGCGTGGGGTTGGCACTGGCGACTGGGAGCGGTGCATTGGACGTAACAGCACGTGAAGGCGATCAACATGCGAGACATGGCAATTCGATGGTTAACGGGTGGAGCAATGGTCCTGCTGGGTGCGGCCTTGGTTTGTGCGGCAGAACCTACAGTGCAGGACTTCGATGGCTGGAAGATCACGATCACGCCGGGAGATTTTCCAATCGCACGCGGGACCAAGGATCATGTTCCTCCCTCGCCAGTGGCAGCACCGACGGTCAGCACGTCCCCGCAATTGTTTGAAGTAAAATTGGTCTCGCTCCGCCAGAACGCGAAGGGAGAAGAAAGCGATGCTCCCGCACCGGCAGAACGACTGACTCCCGCTCCAACGCCGACTCCGGATGCGAGAGAACAGGATCTGCCAGTCATTGTTCCTGGGGAATGCTGCGGTCGCGAACAGACGGTTGCCGTCGATCCTCCGGTTGGGCGAGTCGATCCGCGATACTTGTCGCAGATGTACTCCGAGGTCTACCGGTCGATCCCGTTTAATCGCGCCGAGTACAACGCGAACCCCAGCTACATCCACGACTCCACAATGGAGTTCCTGTTTGGCCAGATGCGTCCGACTGTCATCCACCGCAACACCACAACGGTCTATCACCATCACACCGGCTACGCTTACCCACCCGTCCAAGCGTACATCCCCAGTGTCGGCCTGCGCATTCATCGCACTCGTTAAGGATCGGCGCAGGAATCACTGTCGGCTACGACGTTTAGGACCGGCGCATCAACAACTGGCGGCATCAATCCGATGATCGAGGTGAGCCAGGTGCCGTGAGGCCCCGGATTCTTCGCCGACAG
>JAYTXB010001232.1:0-1838 GCA_043743205.1 Schlesneria sp. | reverse complement strand
GACTCCCGACCGCTGGCGGTCCTACGTCAAGTCGCTGATCGGATTAAACGAGTTTCTGTTTGTGGACTGAAGACGACAGCAACGTGACCTCAACTTCCTGACCGTGTCTGATCTCTCTGGGGCATATTGTGATGACCTTGCGGCTGCAATTTCGACGAGTCGTGTTTCGAGTTGGGATCGTGTTCGCCTGCTGTAGTTCGAGTGGCGGACTGTTCGCAGTCGAGTCGATTGAGGACGTGTTGTCGGCAACGTTTCGTGTGACTGACAGGAAGACTTCGGCCACTTGTTTTGTGGTGGAGCGAGATGTCAAACCGCAGAGCCTGGTACTCGTGACGGCCGCACATTTCTTTGAACAAGCCACGGGAGACGAATGCTGGGTGATGCTTCGGACTCGGCAACCCGACGATTCCTATGTTCGGCATGAGCATCGGTTGGTCGTTCGAGAAGAAAGCCAGCCGCGTTGGAAGAAGCATCCCGAACAGGATCTCGCGGTGTTGGCCATCGAGCTTCCTGACGGAGTCGAATGCACACCGATTCGATTCCAGCAGATTGCATCCGAAGCAGACCTCAAGTCGAGGCGGATTCGGGTCGCTCAAGAGACTTGGATTCCCGGATTTCCCGCTCAACTCGAAGCGAACCCCGCTGGCTGGCCCGTCCTACGTCGAGGTTCCATCGCCACTCATCCGCTGGTTCCCCTCGCTGCCGCCAAGACGATGATCGTCCACGTCAGCTCATTCGGCGGCGACAGTGGTTCACCGGTGTTCGTGTTCCCGACCACCGAACGAAACACCTCGCCACTCGTCGCAGGGGTGCTGTTGGGCATGCACCGCCAAACCGACAAATCGTCCTCCGCATTTGAGGAACGAACCATTCACACACCACTCGACCTGGCCATCGTCGTGCAAGGACCGCTCGTTCGAGAAACGGTGGAGTTGCTGGCGAAGTAGCCAAAGGAATGCCGGGCGGCAGAGGGGCAATGGAACTTGTTTTAGAAATTAGCCGGAACGCGCTAGCGTCCGGTTTGCTGAGAACGACGAGAACCGGACGCTAGCGCGTTCCGGCTGATGTGTTCGGTTGATCTAAAACAAGTGCCATTGGGCGGAGGGGACCGGACAGAGCAACGTGCAATGTCTTTTTTGAAACCTCTCCCGCAGCGTGAGCATGAGGACACAGAGTCGGTGACCTGAGACACATTCCAGCTAGGCGTTCCCAACAGAGCGGATGTGCGACACAATCGGTTGCATGACGAACGCCACTTCTCAACTCGACACACTACCGCCACCAATTCGGACTCAGCCTGCCGCACGGACGCTGTCGTGTGAGTTGCTGTCGCTCAAACTCGGCTCAGTGATGATCGGCTTTCCCGTCGTACAGGCGGCACTCAGTGGGTACAGCGACGGACCGATGCGGATCGTGGCGCGGCGACTTGGGGCACCGTATACGTTGGCCGAAGTGATGATCGACCGGTTCGTGCTCGACCTGAAGGACCGTAGCCGCACACGACACCACTTGCAGGTTACCGACGAGGAGCACCCGGTGGGTGGGCAACTCATGGGATCAAACCCGACTGACTTCGGCCCGGCGGCACAGAAGTTGGTTGCGGCGGGATTTGATGTGATCGACATCAACTTCGGTTGCCCGGTGAAGTCGGCCGTGGGAGGCTGTCGCGGTGGTTACCATCTCAGCCAGCCCGACATTGCGTTAGAGATCGTCGCTCGCGTCAGGGCAGCGGTCCCGCCCACGATCCCGGTTACTTTGAAGATGCGGCGCGGAATTGATGACTCGAACGAGAGTCGCGATCGCTTCTATCGCATTCTGGACGGTGCGTTTGAGCGAGG
>JAYTXB010001231.1:0-5367 GCA_043743205.1 Schlesneria sp. | reverse complement strand
TTTACGTTGAAGGGTCTTGGGTTGAACATTATGCAAGCGTTGGGCCGCAGCAAGACCAAGGGCAAAGTGCCGATTTACAACGAAGACGAACGCGAAGGTCTGCGAGCCGCTGGCCGATTCAACGCGCAGGTGATGGACTTCCTGCGGCCACACGTCAAGGCGGGCATCAGCACCATCGAACTTGATCGGATGGTCTACGAATACACGCTCGATCACGGTCACACTCCCGCGTGCCTCGGCTACAAGAAATACCCGAACAGCATTTGCACCAGCGTGAATGAAATCGTCTGTCACGGTATCCCCAATCGGCAACCACTGCGAAACGGTGACATCGTCAATGTGGATCTGACGACGATTGTCGAAGGCTGGCACGGTGACTCGTCCGAAACGTTCCTCATCGGCCACGTTGCAGACGAAGCCCGCAAGCTGGTGCAGACGGCGTTCGATTCGATGCACGTCGGGATTGATGCCATTCAAGTCTATGGCAAGCTCACCGAGATCGGCCGTTCGATCGAGCGGTTCGCGCGGGTGCGCGGCTACTCGGTGGTACAGGAGTATCAGGGCCACGGACTGGGTCGTCAGTTTCATCAAGAGCCGGGCGTGCCGCATTATGTCCCGAAGTCGAACCCTTCCAATTTGGTTCTCGAACCGGGGATGTGCTTCACCGTCGAGCCGATGATCAACGCGGGAACGTGGCGCACGATGCTCGACAACCGCGACAAGTGGACGGTCCGCACGATCGACTTGTCGCTGTCAGCGCAGTTCGAGCACACGGTCCTCATCACGGAGTCCGGCCCCGAAGTGCTGACCTTCACCCAGCAAGGCCCGCTCCCCGGTCATAAGTTTTGAGTGTTGCCAGCGCCGAGAATCTCAGTCAGGGAAGGACGGAGCTACGGAGGCGAGTCCCTCCATGGCTCGCATTCTCGACCCTGCGTTCCAGCCTGTGCATGTTCATCAAACGGATCCCTCTGTGGGAATTCCATTTTGACCTGCTCTTGACGAAAGCACCCGTCCTCTGAGTGAAACGCCCTCACTTTGTTGGCCTGTCCTGAGTTTGAACCAACCTCAAACTGGCCGATTGTCAGCCCCCTTCCTCAGGGCTAAGATGCTCGCGGCTTCGCACGGCCTGCCGCGTCGATGAGGCTGACTTCCACCCCTGTCCAGTTCACGCGGCGACTACTCCGCACGTGGCAAGGATTTGATCGTCATGAGCGACCGACTGAGTTGGATGCTCCTGTCCTTTCCGCTTCCCTCACCGGGAACGTTGCGGGTCCGCGTGAACTTTTTCTTTCTGGTGATCGCGCTCATTTTCGCAGTGCGCTATGGCTGGGCGTTGGGACTGACATTGGTCGCCCTGCTCTTGGTCTCCGTGTTCCTGCACGAATGGGGCCACGTGGTGGCGGCGCGGCTGACGGGGGGCAGTGCCAGCGAAATTCATCTCACGCCGCTGGGCGGTTTGGCCTTAGTTCAACCGGGACGTGACACGTTCTCGCAAATCTTCACGGCGGCGGCTGGTCCGTTCATGAACCTGTTGGTCTGCCTGTTGCTGTTCCCAAGCTATTACGCTCCCGAAACGCTGTGGGGCATTTTTAATCCGCTCGTACTGCCGGTCAGTCAGTTGAGTGAAGACCAACTTCTGCGCGACTTGAAGCTGCTAGCGTTCTCGCTCAACTGGTTGTTGCTCATCGTCAACATGCTGCCGATCGTTCCGCTCGATGGTGGCCAGATACTGCGTGCGGCCATGGCCACACGCATTCATCCCGAATTGGTTGGTCGAGCCTCAGCCAAAGCCTCGCTCTTCTTTTCCGGTGCGTTGATGCTCGCTGGCCTGATGGGAGACTGGTCCATCGTGGTCTTTCTTGGCGCGATCCTGATGGTCGTCAACGTGGTGCAACTGTTAGAAGAGCAGTCATCGGACTTCATGGACGAAGAGTTTCAGGGCTATGATTTTTCGGAGGGCTACACGAGTTTGGATCGCGCGGCCCACGAGTCTGCCACGTCGCCCGATGGAACTTTGAACCCGCTCCAACGCTGGCGCGAACAGCGCCGCATCAAGCGCGAAATCGAAGAGCGACAGCAGCAGGTCGATGCCGAGCAGCAGTTGGATGGACTTCTCGCCAAAGTTCACGAACACGGCATGGCCTCGCTGACCGCCCGCGAACAACGCCTGCTCCAACAAGTCAGCGACCTCCTCCGCGAACGCGGCAAACGCCCATCGTGAGGCGTGAACCGGTGGCAATCGACTGGCCAACTTTTGAAGCATCGCTCCTTCAGTGCATCGCAGAGGCATTTCGAGTGCGGCGCAAGGCCATCGCCTACCATGACGGCATAATCTGCCATCGCGAATTTTGCGAGTCAGGATCGGGCACCTATGAGCGGCTGAATGTTGAGACTGGTGGCCTACGAATATCTGTGTGGTCGGATGGGGTTATGTGGCTGAACGTTTGCGTTCGGGCCATGGGACGTAACGCTGGATGGGTATTCAAAGACACTTTTCACGGCGATATTCAAGGTGTGTTAGCCAAAGAGTTGGTTGAGATGGTCGAGACCACGTTGGCATTGCAATTGGGTGCCGATACGGAGCAGCAGACTCTTCGAGCCGTTTGGGCGCGAGTCCACCCGTTTCAGGAGTAGCGCACCGAACTTGAGGTATCAGCCCTCTGCGACCGCAATAACAAACGCTGGAACCGATGCCGAATGGCGTTTGCTTGAGTAACTCGCAGCTTGAGCTTAGAAGTTGCGAAACCCTCAACAGCTCTTCATTCAAAGAAATCCGCACCAACCAACACGCCTGATTGCGTCCCATCACTCTTTTTTGTCTGTCCCGTATCGCCATCTCTCGAGGAATCAGCATGAGTCAGCCAGTCAACGTCGCCATGATCGGTCTTGGGTTCGGGTCGGAGTTCATTCCGATCTATCAGGCTCTCCCCGGAGCAAACGTCTACGCGATCTGTCAGCGGAACAAGGAGAAGCTCGACCAGGTCGGCGATCAGTTCGGCATCGGCCAGCGGTACACCGAATACTCGGACGTGCTGAAAGATCCGAACGTCGATTTCGTCCACATCAACAGCCCGATTTCCGAACACGCGTGGATGTCGATCGAGGCCCTGAAGGCGGGCAAGCACGTCATGTGTACCGTCCCGATGGCGACCAACGTCGAGGACTGTCAAAAAATCTGCGAACTCGTCCAGCAGACCGGCCTGAAATATATGATGGCCGAGACCGTCGTCTATTCGCGCGAATTCCTCTTCATCAAGGAGATGTACCAGAAGGGTGAGTTGGGGAAGATTCAGCACGTCGCCGCGTCGCACCCGCAGGACATGGACGGGTGGCCCGACTACTGGCAAAAAATGATCCCGATGCACTACGCGACGCACGTCGTCAGCCCGTGCCTCGGTCTGTTGAACGGTCGGGCGGAAACGGTGAGCTGCTTCGGTTCGGGAACGGTTCGCGATGACATCGCTCGAAAGAGCGGCAACAAGTTCGCCGTCGAGTCCTGTCACATCAAGATCAAGGACAGCGACGTGACGGCACACATCTGGCGCTGTCTCTACGACGTGGCGCGTCAGTACCGCGAGAGCTTCGATGTCTACGGCACGAAGAAATCGTTCGAGTGGACGCTGTCTGAGCACGACCAGCACGTCATCCACACCGCGAAACTGCCCGAGCCGGAGATCGCCTCGAAGGTGACGGTCCCCGACTTCGCGCATCTGCTGCCCGAGTCGATCCGCAAGTTCACGATGCCGTCCGAGATTCATGACACCGCGCATCTCTCGTTCATCCAAGGCGGCGGCCACGGTGGCTCACACCCGCACCTTGTCAACGAAATGGTCAGCGCCCTACGCGACAATCGCGATCCGTGGCCCAATGCGACCCTCTCTGCCAACTGGACCTGCGTCGGCATCCTCGCCCACGAGTCAGCTCTGCAAGGTGGTCTGCCGATGAAGCTGCCCGAGTTCACGCTCGTCTAACACCCAAGGCTATTCGCGGGAGTCGCTGCGCGGCGATGAACACCAAGTGGCGACTGCACCCGTGGCGAACTGGCCTGAAGCAGTGGACTTGTCAAAACATCACAGTTAGCTTCTCTCGCCCACGAAACATTCTTGGTGAGCCGAGTCGCGTTTGTCCCTCGGGTGCTGTACGTCAGGAGTCGAGCAGCCCGTAGAAAAAGTAACCCGCAGCGTGAGCGATGGACTTATTTCTCGAAAGTTTCACCCCATCACCGCACTTCGCTCACGCTGCGGGTTACTTCAAATACTTTTTTAACGGGCTGTTAGGCCAACGCTACCCGGCTCACCAAGAATCGAACTCGCTCCTCGTTTTCTCAACGACAGCGATCCATTTTCAATGCGAACGTTTTCATAGGAATCCTTGCTTATGCCCGCGCACTCCGAGATCGTCGAACAGCTTCGTTGGAAGAAGCTTCCCGTATTGAATGACGGGTTCGTCTGTCTGGTCGATGTCATGGGCGACGACTCGTCCGTCGTGCAGGCGGCTCGTGTCAGTTATGGCGAAGGGACAAAGAAGGTGTCGGACGATCGGACCTTGATCCGCTACTTGCTCCGGCACCGACACACCACGCCGTTCGAGATGGCTGAGATCAAGATTCTCGTCCGCGTCCCGATGGACTGTTGGCGACAATGGATTCGTCACCGCATGGCCAGCGTGAACGAATACAGCACGCGGTACTCGGTGGCGATTGACTCGGCGCAGTCCACGCCCGCCGATGCCTGGCGCTCGCAGGCTGAACAGAATCGACAGGGGAGCGGTCAATCGCTGCCGGGCGAGATCGGTGAGAAGCTGACTGAGGACGAGCGGCAGCTGCATGAAGAGACGCGCCGCATCTACGATGCACGCCTCGCAGCGGGTGTCGCGCGGGAGCAGGCTCGCAAAGACTTGCCGCTCGCCACGTATACCGAAGCCTATTGGAAGATCGACCTCCACAATTTGCTCCATTTCCTCGCGCTGAGAATGGACGCTCACGCTCAAGAAGAGATTCGACTCTACGCCACGACCATCGGTGAGCAGATCGTTCGCCCGCTGTTCCCCGTCGTGTGGGAAGCCTTCGAGGACTATCGCCTCGGCGGCGGAACGCTCAGCCGTCTCGAACAGGGAGTGATTCGCCGCCTCGCCGCACTCGGCGGTCAGAAGGGACAAGCCCCGCCGTACTCAAACGAAGACTTCATGGCCGTTCAGGACGTGACTTGGCGCGACCTGACTCGATGTCGTGAACGCGATGAATGCCGCTCGAAGCTGGCCGATCTGGGACTGCTGACGCCGGAATGATGCGAGGCCGGTGGGATAACAGCCTGTTGAAAAAAGTAGGATGGACGCCTCGTCCGTCCGAAGCCAAGCTCAAACGGACGG
>JAYTXB010001230.1:0-1611 GCA_043743205.1 Schlesneria sp. | reverse complement strand
CCGCGTGCATGACCTGCAACACCAACACATCTGTCCGCTCTACCTGCTCGGACACGATGCCCGGTACGGCTATTACATCGTGATGAAGTATCTCAAGGGAGTCACGCTCGCGGCGCATCGGAAGGCGTTCGTCGCGAAGCACGGCTCGTTTCCGCTGAGTGAAGTGGCACGAATCCTCGCGCCGATCGCAGCGGCGCTCGACTTCGCTCACGCCGCACACGTGCTGCATCGCGACGTAAAACCGCAGAACATCATGCTCGGTGAAGAGGCCGCTGCACGCGACACGGCCGCAATTCAATTGGTCGATTTCGGACTGGCGGCCGAGCTTCATTCCAGCCCGAGTCGCATCAGTTCGACATCGTCGATCATGGGCGGAACTTACCCGTACATGTCGCCCGAACAGTGGCGCGGTGAACCACTCGCGGCGCGGGCCGATCAGTACGGACTGGCCGTGGTCGCGTATGAACTGCTCGCAGGGCGGAGGCCGTTCGACTCGAATGACCCTACGATTCTGCGGTTGTGCGTCTTAAATGATGTCGCGCCGAGGATTGAGGGACTCGACGAGACAACTCACACGGTGTTGTCGCGCGGGCTGGCCAAAATGCAGAGCCAGCGCTTTCCAAACTGTGCCGCTTTCATCGCGGCGTTGGCTGCCGCCGTGACCGCATCGCCCGCGCGATCCGCCACACCCATGAGAACAACTCTTGCGAAGTCGACCGGCGCTTTGAACGAGGCCTCAGTCCAGAGCCGCGCGACATCAAGTCCTACAGGAAGTCTGTCCTCATCCAACTCCCCTCGTGCTGGCAAGCCGCGCGACGTTGTTCCGGCGGAAGTTGTGCATGAGTTGGATGAGTTGATCGCCCCTGTGGCCGCTCGTTCCAAGCGACCGTTGGGAATTCATTCACAGCCGAGCGTTCGATCACAGCGCGAGGTTGACGACTGGGACGACGACACGGAGTCCGCTTCGGCACTGCGCGAAGCCAATCAGCGAGCCACGTTTTGGGTGGGCCTCCTCGGTGGCTTCGGTGTGGTCACAGCCGCATCGCTGGCACTGTTCGCCGTCTGGGGTGCAGGTCGGCTCTGGAAGCCGCCCGTGGAAGTGGGTGGCTCATCGCAGAACGTTGTCGCCATCAACGGCACGCACGGGAACAACACCGACGCGAAGCTCCCCCACGAAAACGACGCGAACGGCAGTGGTGCGAAGGGTGAGAGTAATCCCCCTGAAAAAGGCTCCCCCCCTGAATCAGGCTCCAAGAGTGGCGTCGTTCCCGCGCCGATTGTGAAGCCGGTCGATCCCAACGGAGCCGCCGTGGCTGGCCAAAACGGACCGGCACTCCGTTATCGCTGGCAGACGGGTCATGCCTATGTTTATGCCGTCAACGTGGAAGTCGATCAGGACCAAGACCTCTTCCTGCATTTGTCGGGCAACTTGAGTTACACCGGCATCGACCCGAACAGTCGGCCGAAGTCGAAGCCGGACGAAGGCGGCCAGGGGACCGGCACCGCATTCGTCGTGCATCCGGACGGCTACTTGATGACCTGTCAGCATGTCGTCGAAGGGGCGAGCAAGATTGAGGTCGCGATCGGCGGGAAAGTTTACGAAGCGACGGT
>JAYTXB010001229.1:0-1640 GCA_043743205.1 Schlesneria sp. | reverse complement strand
GGCTCAAAGTTTTCCTAGCTCCGCGCGTCGAGAACGTGTGGTCGGCGTCAGGGATGAACGCGATGTTCAGCTTGTCTGTTCGGCGCAGTCGGCTCACCGTTCGCTTGGCGTGGAACGTCAGGATGCTGTAGCCGGGATCGGTCGTCGAGAAGAACATGGCGAGGTTGCGGCGCAGGTTGACGACCCGATGGAGATCACTCGACAGGTCGTCTTTGAGTGGATGACCGAGTCCAACTCGCGGCACTTCGTCGCACGAAGTGGCTCGTGCGACCGGTGTTCGCAGTCGCAACAGCCCCAGTTTTCTCAAGACGATTTTGATCGCTCCAAGCATTCCGATCTTGCTCTTCCCTTGGTACAGCTTCAGCCACTTCCTCGGTTCGAGGGCCGCCCCAATGTAGTAGTGCATCGCCACGAGTTGCCTGGTGAGCGAGGTCTCTAGCGACATCCCCTCGCGCCAAAAGAACGTCAGCGGATTGATGAGTACGCTCTCAACGAGTACCGGGTTTTGAATCTGGGCTGCAGACTGAAATGCGGCGTAGGCACCTGAGCAAAGCCCCAACAACACGATGCGCCGGGCACCGCATCTCCGCTGAAGTTCGCTCAGAACGAGTTCGAGATCGCGAAACGCCGTCGCCGGATAAGTTACGTTCTCGCACTGCGTCTCGGTCGTGACGCTGTCCCCCAATCCGCAGAAGTCGAGTCGGAACGAGCGGAAGCCTTGTGCGGCAAGCTGCCTCGCAAGGCACACGTTCAGTCGCCCCGGCCCGATGCGATACGACGAGCCAGCATTGAGCAGCACGACCAACGGCTGCTCATTCGTCCTCGCATCATCGACCGGCTCGCAGGCGATTCCGAACAGATCGGGTTGGACGCTAATCCGCATCGCCGACTCCCGAACGCTCGGTTCGGCGACTCTGTGATGGTGATTCGCAGAGGCAGGCATCAGCGCTTCACGCATAGCTGCACCACCGCTGTCGATTTCAAAGTTTGCATCCGCTTCCGCCGAGATGTGTCGCGTGAGCCAGTTCGTGATCTCACGAATCGCCGTTCTCGGAACGTCGCTGTGATGTGGCTCCGACATCATTTCAACGTAGCCCGGCACCGACACCTTCTCGACGCCGATGCCGCTCGCCAACCAGCGGTCCGAGAGACGACCGTCGTCCGGAACATCGTCGCGCGACACCAGCAGCACACGCCGACACATTGGCTGGCAGCGCAGCAAATCCAACTGGCTCAAGTCCGCAGCGGTCTCTGCACTCAAGGCGAATCCCGCCGCCTCAATGATCCCGTCCACATCGGGTTCGCTTCGAGGCGTGACTTCCGCCGTGAGGCTGATCGCTTTCATCTCTCGAACATACGCGCGGCCCTTTGTCACGGGAGACCAAAGCACCAAGTTGTCGATCTCCAGCTCAGTCGTCGCGACTGCCGCGAGCGAGCCACCGAGACGCAGGCCGACCAAACTGATCTGCCGACAACCGAGCTGCGCGCGCATCCAGCGGACTGCATCGCGAATGTTGTTCACCCACATGGCGACTCGGCCCGCATCCTCATCGGCACCGGACGAGTCACCCGTTCCCTGCCAGTCGAACCGCAACACCGGGACTTCTTCCTGAGCGAGTTGGTCCGCCAAGTGTCGCAGC
>JAYTXB010001228.1:0-2455 GCA_043743205.1 Schlesneria sp. | reverse complement strand
CTACAAGGCGTTTCCCATTCACATCGGTCTCATTCGTGCGACGGCCGCCGATCCGTTCGGCAATCTCGTGATGGACGAAGAGGCCGTGCTGGGCGAAGTTCTGGCAATCGCTCAGGCCGTGCATAACTGCGGCGGTAAAGTCATCGCGCAGGTCAAGCGGTTGCTGGAGGAACCGGCTCCGCCCAATCGAGTCCGCGTGCCGGGGGTGTTGGTTGATCGCGTCGTTGTTTCGCGTGACGGCGAACACGACCTGACGTTTGGCGAGGCGGAGAACGTGTCGTACTACACGGCGCGATCTGTTGTCGCCGGTCGCTCGAAGGTTGTGGCTGATCGCTCGAAGGTTGTGGCCGGTCTCCTGACCGAGCCACAGGATGCGACCGAAGGTCTCCCTTCGCTTGAAGAGAATGAACACGTCGCGAAAGAACAAGAGGAGACCTTCGGTCGGGCGTTTCGGCGGGGTCAGGAGACCCGCGCCGAACAGCAAGGTCCGATCCTCGAACCGATGTCACTCGACGAACGTCGCATCATCGCAGCGCGGGCGTGTGACGAACTGCAATCGGGGGCGATCGTCAACTTGGGGATCGGGATGCCCGAGGGGATCGCGCGAATCGCGGCTGAGCGAGGTTTGCTCGAAGACGTGACGCTGACGGTCGAGAGCGGGCCGATTGGCGGAATGCCGGCGGGTGGTCTCAGTTTTGGAGCGTCCGTTCACCCGCAGGCCATCATCGACCAACCGGCTCAGTTCGACTTCTATGACGGCGGCGGATTGGACTTCGCCGCGCTGGGGGCGGCGCAGATAGATCGCTTCGGCAACGTCAACGTCTCGCGGTTTGGATCGCGGCTGGCGGGAGTTGGCGGGTTCGTGAACATCAGTCAGAACGCGAGGCGACTCGTTTTCTGCGGCACCTTCACCTCGGATGGTCTCGCAGTCGAAGTGAACAGCGGCCGACTGACCATTCGCCGCGAAGGCCGCATCCGCAAGTTCGTCGATCAAGTGGAACAGGTTTCGTTCAGCGGTGAGCTCGCGCGGCAGAAGCAGCAGGATGTCCTCTACGTCACCGAGCGTGCCGTCTTTCGTCTGACCCAGGACGGCCTCGAGTTAATCGAAGTCGCGCCGGGAATCGACATCGAGCGCGATGTTCTCGCCCTGATGTCGTTCCGCCCGATCCTCCGCGACGTGCGACTCATGCCTGCGGCGGTGTTCGTGCGCGAGTGACTTTCAGTCGCTGTCGCATTCTCGAGTGAGGCGGGACGGGCCTATCACACCACTGCGTAGGATGGGCACTCTTGCCCGTCCTGCCTTTGCCCCATCCACATTCCGCCTCCAAGCCGGACGGGTAAGAGTGCCCATCCTACGTGGCGATTCTCCATCACCGTGCGCTCACTTCGGACGGTTCTGCCAGGCTTGTTTCAGTTCGTCGAAGCCGCGCAGTGTGCCGGCGGTGGTGTGAGGCGGTGGTGGCCCCCCCGAACTCGTCGGTTCGATCCGCTCCTTCGACTTCGGTGCTGCGACGGGAGCCGATGGCGTTGAGGACGGATTGGGGCGCGTCGAGGTCGTGGTGGATGAGGTCGCCGCACGAGTCGAGTTCATCGCGGGGCCATTCGCGGAGTCGGGAGCGATCAGCGTCAGACCAACACGCTTCCGTTCGCGATCGACACTCAACACCCACGCTGTCACCACGTCTCCAATCGCGACGACATCGCGCGGCGAACGGACGAAGTGCGAGCCGAGCTGACTGATGTGAATCAGCGCGGTGTCCTTCAATCCGACATCGACGAACGCACCGAAATCGACAACGTTCAGGACCGTTCCCTGTAACTCCATGCCGACTTCGATGTCGTCGAGCGACAACACTCCCTTGCGAAAGATCGGCAGCGGAAGATCGGCACGCGGGTCTCGACCGGGCCGGAGCAACGCATCGACGATGTCGGTCAAAGTCGGAACGCCGACCGACAACTCCTCCGCCAATTGCGGAATGGGGATCGCCGTCAAACGCTCTCGCAACAGAGACTGATCGGCACCGGGTCGCAACAAGTCGGGCGTGAGACCGCACCGCGCGAGCAACATCCGGGCGACTTCGTAACTCTCGGGGTGAATCCACGTGTTGTCGAGCGGCTCGTCACCATCGAGCTTCAAGAACCCCGCCGCTTGTGTGAACGTTGCTCGCCCGACACCCGTCACGTCGAGCAACTGCTTCCGATTTTGGAATCGACCGCTTTGCTCACGATGCTCGACCACCCGCCGCGCGATCGACTGACTGAAACCCGACACGTGAACCAGCAGCGACAGGCTCGCGGTGTTCAAATCGACGCCGACAAAGTTCACGCACGACTCGACCACCTGATCGAGTGCTTCCTTCAACTGCTTCGCGTTGAGATCGTGCTGGTACATGCCGACGCCAATGTGCTGCGGCTCGATTTTGACGAGTTCGCTGAGCGGGTCTTGCAGCCGCCG
>JAYTXB010001227.1:0-2954 GCA_043743205.1 Schlesneria sp. | reverse complement strand
CAGAGGAGAGGAGCGTTGTGAACCGTCGATGTCCGGCTTCCAGTCGAGTAGGGTGTGTGGAGTCTTTCGGAACACACCTTGTCTTTGGCGTGAGAGGGGGCGATTCAAAGACGTAACGCACCCTACATTCTCGAAGAGGAGACCTGCGGTCGGGCGTTTCGGCGGGGTCAGGAGACCCGCGCCGAACGCAGTCACACAGGTTATCGCATCGCCTAGTGTCGTCTTGTCGCTCCGCCGACAAGTTGTCCCGTCGCTCCGCCGACAAGATGTCCCGTCGGCGGAGCGACGGGACTACGGTAGGGCAGGACTACGGTAACGGCGTCACTCTTCCGACTGATAGATGCGCAGGAAGCGGTAATAGACTTCGAGGGACATCGTGCTGAGGGCGGTCGAGTAGAGCCGGCCGCCGATGCCCGCCCACTTTCCGTTGGGATCCCAGCTTCCCGCTTGAGAGCCGCTGGTTCGTTGCAGGCCGACGAGCGTGTCGCGCAGCGAGGCGTTCCATTCTTCCCACGGCTCGCCGTCGTGTTGGAACATCGCGAGCGTGCCGTAGTACCAGTAGTACTCGTCGTACATGGCCAGTCGGGGCAGGTTCTGTCTCAGGTAGCCGACCGCTTCTTGTGAGGCGGCGTCGCTCTGGCGAACGTTGAACATCTGACGACAGAAGATGGCCTCGGCCGTCATGGCGGGGGTCGGCTTCTCGTTCAATTTGTACCCAGCCAAACCACCACGATTGCCGAGTGAGCGGGCTTGCAGGAACTTCGTCATGCCGCGTCGAGTCTCTTCCGGAACGGGGATGCCTGCGTTCACCGCGCTCTTCAGAGCCATGAGCTGCCAGCCAAACATGCTCATGTCGGACTCGCCTCCCTTGCCATAACGCCAGCCGCCGTCTTCGTTCTGCATGGCGGCGATCAGCTTGACGCCGTTGCGCACGGAATCGCGGAGTTTAGGGAAGGCGTTCGCGTCACTCTGCATTCCATACGCTTCGCCCAACGCGAAGGCGGAAATGGCGTGACAGTACATCATGTCGTAGCGCGTCGCTCGACCACCGAGATACCCGTTGGATTGCTGCTGATGGATGAGCCAGTCGATCGCGCGGCGGACGTTGGCCGAGTATTGTCCCTCTTCATGCGTGTAGCCCGCGCCGAGGAACGACAGGATCACCAACCCGGTGACGCCCGCATCGGCATACATCCCGCCGTCGAGTCGGTCTTGTCCCTGTGGGTCTTTCTTCGAAAGGCCGCCGCCGTGACGAGCCGATGACCAACGACCGTCGGCCTCCTGCATGTCGGCCATCCAGCGGAGGCTCAGCTCGACAGCGCGTTCGGACGCTTCAGAGCCGCCGTTTTTGAGAGCGATCGCGCGACGTTGTTCGATGCGACGGGCACGATACGTTTCGGGAGCGCGCGTCGCCGCCCGCGCACTGATCGACGGCGTGTTCGGACGCTGGAACTCTTGCTTCGGAGCATCGCCCGACGAGTCTCCACCCAGCGATCCTTTTGAGGCAACGAGTGTGCCATCGGGCGCGAGCTGTCGCGTGGGTGAAGGGCGCGTGACCGTGGGCGGGTTCGGATCGAAATCGGGATCATTGGCCGTCCGATTACCCGCACGTGAGAACCTTCCATTCTGCCGGTCGCCCGGCTTGAGATTGGATGGCGAAACAGGACTGCTTCCGGTCTCCGCGACATCGGCCGAAATCGGACTCGGCGTGCTACGTCGCTTGATCGCTTCGGCGGGCAAGCCCCTTGGTCGGGGAAGGCTGGCATCGGGAACGACATCCGTGGGAAGCGTGAGGACCGCACCATTTTCCATAAACGGAGCCATTCGCTCCGAGGCTCCTCGCTGCGGTTCAACTCGCGCAGCCGTCTCGGCGGACGAACTATCCCGACGAATCGCTTGTCGCGCCGCGAGCGTGGCAGAACTGGCTTCGGGCCGAGCCTGCACCAAGGGTTGTTCGATAGAAACAGAAGGGATCGCCGATCTGCGAGTCTGACTATCGACCGCAGATTGTTGAGTCGGCAGGACAGGGGGTTCATCCGGGCGAGACGCGAGGTCAGGCATGTCGGGCGGAACGGTCTGTTCGGGAGGTACCTGTTCGACGACAGGCTGCTCGACGGGAGCAGGCTCCTGGTCTGGCCGCTCAAGGCGCGACATCACTCGTTCCGTCCGCTCGATCGACTTGTCCCAGGCGGGAGTGCGACTCGTGCCAACCTCGGGCGACACGTCCTCTTTTCCCAAGACGGTGAGCTTGACTCGAGGTAACTCGGGATCGCCTTGGACCACAACGGCAGGAACGGACGAGTGGACGATGGTTGCCCAACCTAGGCCGAGACAACAGTGAACAATCAACGACAGGAAGAATGACTTCGAGGTCGTGTTGGCATCTCCGTATCGCGTACCGAGCATTGACAGTAGTTGCACAGTTGCGAAGACGGAACACGCGATCAACGCGGCCTTCAGCAACAGTCCACTGGCTGTCCAGTCGCCGATGCTGTGCGACACCAGTTCCATCAGCTGAGAGAAAGACGTTGGCATCGGAGTCACCGTTGTTTGGGAAGATGCGCTATGGAAATGTTGCGGACTCCCGCCTGCTTACAAGCCGAGAATGCGTCCATCACCAACTGATACTCACAACGTCCGTCGCCACGAATCACGACAGCCTGATTGGGAAAGGTCGTCAGCGCCGCTTGCAACAACGGGCCAAGGGTCTCGATCGTCTGGGACTTACCGTTGACCTGCATTTGGCCATCCACAGCCACGTTGAGGACGATCTCATCCGGCTGCCCCGTGAGAACGGCGTTGTCAGAAACGGTCGGAACTTGAATCTCCGTCTGACGCTCGTTCTGCGAGAACGTCGTCGAGACCATGAAGAACATCACGATGGTGAGGATGATGTCCAACAACGACGTGATGTTGAGACTCGGCTCTTCCACTGGCGAAGTTTTGAGAGGCAT
>JAYTXB010001226.1:0-1702 GCA_043743205.1 Schlesneria sp. | reverse complement strand
GGTCGAGTACGCGCGCTCCAATTCTGCGGCCGACGGCGTAGCAATCGTGACTCCCGGCTTCATCCGTTTGGGATCGGGGATGACCTTCAAGTTGTGCTGCGACAGCGCCATGAAGTAACGACCCGTCCCGTACTTTTTGCGAGAGATCGTCCAGAAGTTGTCGTTCGGTTCGATGTTGTACGTGTCGCCGGGGACCAGAGGTTTGGGGACCGATCGTGGGGCGAAGTCTTCGTCGATGCGCGTCGCCGGTGCGGGACGCCGTGCCTCACCGAACGGGTCCGTCGTAGGAATGGCCGTCGTCGCGGTGCGCTCTTCAAGACTGATTTCGTTCATCGCCCGTTGATTCACTTCGACGGGTTTGAAGCCACCTAGGCGATCATCTTCCGCAACGGCCTTGTTGGTGGGGGCCGCTTGCGCCGCGAAATCATTTTTCGGGACAGGCTGTTCAAACGTGGGCGCCTTCATCGCGGGAGCCGTCAAGGTCGGAGCGGCCTGCGCTGGCTCGTCATCCATCGCGAACGCGGTGGCGGAACGAGAGGACGATGCGCGTGAAGGAGCCTCCAACACGGGAGTCCGGTCTTCAGCAATCGTATCGCCAACTTGAGTGGTCGGAACTCGCGCGTTGCTCACGGAGAACTGAGGTGCCGACTCGAATGGGTCGGCTTCAGCGGCGGAACCGACTGCCACGGTGGCCTCGCGCGTCTCACCGCGCGTGGTTGGCTGAGCGACTTCCAGCGGTGCTTCAAACGGGTCGCTCACGGTAGCCGAAGTTGTCTCGCGTCGATCCGGCGCAGAGTCTCTTGGCGCAGTGGCTGTGATCGTGACGGTGCCGTCGGTGGCCCGTGACATTGGCTCACGCTCGAAGGGATCAAAGCTGGCAGTCGGTTCAGAAGTGACTGCCGTCGCGCTCGGTCGCGCTGCCGGTGTGCTTGGCTGCGCGAAGGCGTCCGCGAAGGCATCGTCGCTGGAGACTGTCGTCGGCAGCTTGGGTTTGGCTTGATTCGTCGGCTTGTTGGGGGTGGCAGGCGTCACATGCGCCGGATCAATGTTCACGGCAAAGGGATCGGCGTTGCGAGTCGTCGCGCTGACGGCGGCGGGATCATCGGGGATGACATCCGGAGCCGCCGCCGCGACCGGAGTGACTCGACGCCCAGTTGGTGTCCGATCACGTTCTTTTGCCGAACGACCCGGAGTCGCATCGAACGGCGAGACAGACTCGATCTCGCGAGCAGCGGTCGCGCTCCCTTCGCTCGTGGCTTCCTCGGCATGTTGCCCAGCAAGTGCTTCGGAGGGCCGATGCATCTTCTTGTAGACCATGAAGCCGAACACACCGACCAGCATCACGACCATCAACAGACCGACCTTGGTTTCGCGCGTCATGACGTAGGCTCCTTCCTGACTGAGAACTGGCGTGAACGGAACTGGACGGGACTCTCATCCCACTTTGCGAGCCACTCGCAACTTAGCCGAACGACTTCTCGGATTGAAACGTTGCTCTTGATGAGTGGCCACGATTGGCTTGGGCGTGAGGTTTTCCCATCGCTCCGTCCGACGAAACTCCTGCTTCACGATCCGATCTTCCAACGAATGAAACGTGATGACCGCCGCCAGTCCGCCCGGCTTCAGCGATCGAAACACCGACTCTTCCAATCCACGGGCGACATGCCCCAACTCATCATTCACCGCGATCCGCAACGCCTGA
>JAYTXB010001225.1:0-1179 GCA_043743205.1 Schlesneria sp. | reverse complement strand
TCACGGTCGGTCAGAGTTTGCTCCAACCGCTGCGTCACTTCGGCCGGATAGAAGATCAACGTCAGGAACTCTTGAAACTGTTTCGGTTCCATCCGCCGCGCGAAATGGTGTTCGACCAACGGCCGTAACGTGCCCGAGGCATTGTTGATGACGTGCCGCAGCTTCTTGTCTTCGCCGTGAATGTCGCTGATGACATGCACCGTCCCCTTGGGCAGCGTGAGGACCGCCGACAGCCGCGCGATCTCGGCCAGCGCCGAGTCGATGTTCGGGAACTCCCGAGCCAACGCGCGCAGCAGTGTCAGTTCATAGCGGCTCGGCTCGACATGAGATTCACCAAGCGGGCTTGTTCGGGAATCATCGTGGATCGCGTTCAAAACAATTCCATCTCAAACTAGAGGAACAGGTCGCTCATGCACTGTGGCTGACACAGATCGCGCGACAGTCTATCTGGATCGCCGCTCGGAGTCGCTTGTCGCCGGGCGGGCGGGGCACGGCACTTCCCGATTTCAAAGTAGGATGGGGCCAGCTCGCTTCGAGCGCTGGCCCACTCAGAAAAACATCGCGAATTGATGGTGAGCCAGCGCGGCGAAACGCCACTGGTCCCACCCTACAGTTTGCTCAACTTTAATTTGGACACTGCCGTGGCGGGCGGGGTAGCCGGGATTGGAGCCGCTTTGGGCGAAACCCCAGTAGGGTTGAGGGCCGCGTGGCCCTGCTTGAGCGGCATGGACAAGATTGGATGTGCCACTTCCAAAATGCGGTAAGGCGACCGGCAGGAATTGATTGACTCAAAGTAGCCCTGTCGATCGCATAACGAAGGGTGGCAGAGTTGGAGACTTCGACGGCTCTGAGTGCGGTGACAGACGGGGCTATCGAAGACTCTGCCCCCGCCATCCTTCCGTGACCTCGGCGCTCTGGTCCAAGTTCAGCGAGGCGATTGCTCTGATTCTCGTTACGAGGTTTCTTGTGCTGTGGTCCATGCTGCGAACCCCGGTGTGCCAATTAAACTCACCTGCGACTGCAGTTACACTTCCATCGGGAGCGGAGACATGGCCTTACTGTTTCGATTTTTGGCCAGTATCTAATTCGACTGTCTTAGATTTGCCGTTTGTTGATGTTCAACGGGGCCAGTCTGTTGCGTTGATTCCAGTGGGAGGTGCGGGCGAGTTCGTTACGTTG
>JAYTXB010001224.1:0-15563 GCA_043743205.1 Schlesneria sp. | reverse complement strand
GGCATCGCCACGAGCGTGATGATCGTGCGGCGATCTCGCAGAATTTCTCGCAGCTCTTTCAATGCCATCCGCCACCAGCGCGGAGGTCGCCACGAGGCTGAGCGAGTCGGTATATGGTCACTCATTTGTGGTCGCTATCTCTTGTCCCCTCTCCCCACGTCTTCGGGGGGAGAGGGTTAGGGTGAGGGGGTGGATTGAGAGGGAGCGGCATCGGAACGGACAGCAAACTCATCTCCAAGCTTTCGACGAATCGAGTCTCATTCGATCACTCGGCCCCCTCACCCTAACCCTCTCCCCCGAGGACGAGGGCGAGGGGACAGAAAGAGGACCTCCAATGCACGACCGCATCATGCGATGGGAGTGCGAATCAATCGACATCGACAGCCTCCTCACGCGCGATCTCATCGGCCGGAATGGGTGTCCCGAGCAGTTGCAGGAACATGTCGAACAGCGTCGTTTTGCCGGTTGCCTGTTGCAGTTCGGCGAACGTCCCTTCGTGCTGTAACTGTCCGCGATGCAGCAACCCCATCCGATCGCACAGGTGAGACGCCTCATCCAGCCGGTGTGTCGAAACGACAACCGCCTTCCCCAACGAGCGGAGCTGCGCGATGTACTCGAACACCACGTGTGTCCCGACGACATCGAGTCCGCGCGTCGGCTCATCGAGCAGCATCACGGGAGGATCGTGCATCAACGCGCGGGCCAGTGTGACCCGCTGCTTCTGTCCCGTACTGAGTGTCGCGCAGCGCTGATCGAGAAATCGGTTGATGTCGAGCAGTTGGCTTAACTCCACGAGTCGCCGCTCGGCACGATCCGGCTCGACTCCATACAGGTCGGCGAAGAAGAGCAACATCTCGCGCGGCGTGAGCCACTGATACAAACCCGCGCTGGCCGAGACCAAGCCGATCCGCCGCTTCACTTCGTCGGGATCGCGTGCGACATGAAAGCCAGCGACCACGGCATCGCCACTCGTCGGTTGCAGCAGCCCGAGAATCATGCGGAGCGTCGTCGTCTTCCCCGCACCGTTCGGGCCGAGTAGTCCATAGACCTCGCCCGCCTGCACCTCGAACGAGAGATCATCCACCGCCACCAGTGTTTTACCGTGTGAGCGAAATTGGCGAGACAAGTGAGTGACGGAAATCATGCGGCAACCCGGAGACGACGATCCAATGACGTGCGGGCCGCATCCTAGCGAGAGATTCTCCGCGATGCTCGTCCGCCATACACGTAGCTCACAAACTGCGTGCCGTAGTGCCGCAGCACGATATCCCACTCACGCATCAACCAGAAAATGGTGGGCACAGCCCATCCGACTGGGCTTCAAGACACGCCGGGGACGAATCGTTCGAGGTCTGTTCGTCGTCATCGACGATGAAATCAAAGTCCTTCGTATCCGCAGTTGCGGACAGCCACCGATGGAACCCGAGGAACTCGAATGACCCGCCCCACGTCACTCACCAAGTCAACATGCCAACTCCCAATCCCAGTTCAGTCGCAGACACGTTCGAGTAAATCGAAGCCAATATCCGTCGTGATGCGGAAGGGACTTCGTTCAGCGGTGACTTTGAATGGTTGTGCCAGTGGTTCCTCGATCAACGCGCCGCGGTATCGGGGCCAGTTCGACCAAGTCTGGTTGTGGAAGGACTGGCCGGAGCGGTGGGGAGCCGATGCGGGAATCGACATCGTCGCTCGCACGCGAACCGGCGAATTGTGGGCGATTCAGTCGAAGGCCGATCATCCGGACCGGGCGATCCCCAAACGCGAAATCGATTCGTTCCTGTCCGAGTCGAGCCGCCCCGAGTTTGCCTGTCGTCCCTTGATGGCGACCACGGACGACATCGGAGCCACGACCCGTCGAACGCTACACGTTATCGGCGACTGTCAGTAATGCCTTTCGAACTTCGGGAAGTGGATCGCTAGCCGCTGTGGCAATCCATCGTTCCACTGCGGCGTGCGTTATTCCGACATCGTGCAGTCGAGAAGCCAAATTTGCACATCCCGCACGGAGATCTGGAACCTCTTCTGGTGCGAATACCCTGCGTTCGAGTGTGTATGGCAGCAGGTCGAACAGGCGTTCCAAACCACGACACAGCGTCGGCGCGATTCGATTTCGTTCCGCTTCATTCAGATTTCTGGCCAATGTCGATGCGACTCCGAGTAAGTGTTCCAAGCCATCGGTCGGGCAAGCTGCAATCAAGGTCGCAAGAGAAACCAGAATGTCTTCGGGAATTCGTGGAATCGCCAATTTGGATTGCAACTCTCCCCAGCGGGCAACCGCATTTAGAGCATCAATTCGATCGTCTTCGTCTTCAGCAAACAACTGTTCGCGGACGTGACAAGAGAGTTCCTGATTCAGTTCGGGGAAGCATCGCAACAACGCGGGGTAAACTGACAACACGGGCAGCATTTGCGATCGGGCCGTTACTGTGATGTCACGAATGCTTTGGGCAAGCTTCGAGGTGGCTTTTGGAGATTGCAGCACAATGCGGGCTAGAACGTCATTTGCTTTACGTACAGCGTCAATCGTCGCGGTGGTTACATCGCTAAACAGGCCATCAAATGGTGAAGGATTGGCCCGCCGTTTTTGAAGCTCGTTACTGACATTTCCGAAGAACTGGCCAGCGTTCCGAATGAAGACCGTGAGGTCACGAGTGGACCATCTTATGCTACGAGAACTGATTCTACTCGCAGTGCGCTCGGGTCGAAACGTGCCGTTGATCGTCGCAAAGTACGCATTCGGCTGGCCAAACGAGCCCGCATCCATGACGTACTTCTTTCGGAACATGTCAACTTCATTGCGGTCATCAATCTTTGGAAGGAACAACATTACACTATCGAAGCAGCCTGAATCTTTCGGAAAACCAAACTGATCATCGACGGCAGCGAACAATGCCTTGGCTAAGGTGAGTGCTTGGTCATCCGTCAGTAAACCGGCGTGCCGCAGTGCGATCAACCGCAATATCGCATATCGCTTTGCTTCAGGTATCGATGGGCGAGCGACGGTTTCAATGAGTGCTGCAATGGCTCGTACTGCATCGAGAGACTTGGTCAAGGTGTTCACTTGCCAGCCATGTAAGGACGCCACCGGATCGAACCAGTAGCTCGGATTGATCAGAGTTGGCAGGTCAGCCGTCCCCGGAAGCGGTGTTTGCAGGAACGCGACCAGATGTCGATTACGCGATTCATCCGAAAGCGTCGTACAAACCCGCCGCACGAGTCGCGCGATACGATCCCCGAGTTGCCAGCGAGTACGGAGCTTCGGATGCGACGGCAGCCTGAGAACCTCGGGCAGCATTTGTTCGAGTTCAGTATCACTCAAACGAATGGCAACTCGTGATAGGAGTTCGATAGCCGATGTGAACAGACCAACCAGTCCTTCCTCGTCGAAAGCATGCGATGCGGGCGTGAGGGAGAACGCATTCAACGCATCGTGAAATGCCTTCCACGCAAGCTGCTGAAGTGATCGAACGTGATCGTCGGAGTAAAGGGCGATCCTCGGTCGAGTGAAGAAGGACTCGATCTGCTTGGGATCGCGCGACCGCAGGACTAGGCCGATTGCTTCCGCGGGGGCTGCCTTCACCATGTATTCGGTTGTCGCCTGACGGTACAGTTTTTCCGTTACGATCCTGTTGCCGATTCGCAATGGCAATGCACCGTCTTCAATCAGACGGATCGCTCGATAAGCACTTCGAGCGCGGTCAGAGTAGCCAGAGCCTGAAAACTGAGTGTTTCTGTGCAATTGCTGCGGATCGAATGCATGCTGAATGGTCGTTGGGCGAGGAGGTTCAAACCCGACCGCATTTTCAAGTTCGATCCAGTCGATTACATCGCGCGGATCGCAATCGACATCCCGGAGTTGGTTCAACCGTTCTTGCCACGAAATGGTTGTGTTGTCGGATTTCTGATCGTTCTCATCAGCGGCTGGGACCAAGCTTGAGTGGAAGTCTCGGTTGATCTGCTCCCATTGGTCGAGCATGCCTAACAAGTAGACAGCCCAACCTTCCCGAGAGAGCTGGTGATAGTCGGTGTCGTGCAGTGTCCGATTCGTTCGCAACCGTGTCAGAGTGGCTTCGAGCAACGTTCGCGCGGCTTCCAACTCACTGGTTTCGAGAAGCAGCGCTGCCTTGCGAATACTCCATATGTCGTCCACGCCATCAACGTCCCACGTAAGTAATTCGTGACGGATCGTTCCATGCTGGAGTCGTGACAACGATTGCAGACAACGCTGGTGAGTTACGAACTGCCGGGCCTCATCTCTCTTGCCAGCGGTGGCTTGCTCCATCGTGCCCGTTTGCCCAAGTTGAGCTTCAATTACCGACAGAATCTCTTGGAAGCGTGTTGCATTGCCGATTTCGCGGGCGTGCCGCAATGTTTCCAATCGCAGTTGCAACTCTGCATCAAACAGTTCGGCAAGCGAGACTTTGAACGAGGTTGCTCCATCCTCCAGTGAAATGCTGTCGCGATTGCGCGCGGTCCAAGGCTCATTGTGGCCATGTTGGCTCGTTTTCCAATCAGTAATGGCAGACAGCGCCCGGTCAATGTCCTTAAAAACCAACTCGTCCCACAACGGCAGTAGCGAGGCTTGGAACCTCCAAGCGATCTCTCGCAATACGAAGATCGCCGTCGGCGCATCGAATTCGCCAATAGCGGAAGTGGGCGTTTGAATGAGCCATCGTTCCGTCACAGGCCAGATCAATTCCAGTCCGCGGCGCGGCAGAACAGCCCATCCGAGATGGCTTCGTCGATGGTCTCGCCAATTCTGTGCGGCGCGCAGCCAATCACCGCGAGTCGGTGTTTGGGGGGCTGTTGGCTCATCGAGCGGCGTCTGCGTTGCCGTGGTCCGACTGGGCATTCCCCAACGGGGCTGTCTTGTCCCGGACGGTGGACTGGAGAGATCAATCAACAGCCTCTTGAGTGCAAGCTGATGATCTGTCTCATCGGTGACTTCAAAAATCGGTATGGGGATGATTCGTCGGTCTTCGAGCAACCGACGTTGGAATGGAGCCAAGTCCGATGACGTAAAGAAGTAGATGAACGGACACGATTCACCCATTTGATCGCGGACCCAACCTGTCCAATTCAGAAAATTGGGATCGTCGCCTGAGAATCCAATCAGACACAGTGTGGTCTCTATCATTGCCACGCGAATCTCGTGGACAAGCGGCGCGTGGCGTTCTGGATAGGCGCGATAGTGTTCTTCCGTCAGGATCAAGTCGCGAAGTTCGGGCAGCGTACCGTGCAACTTGACGATGCGCGGACGCGAGGCCAACGATAGTTCACTCACCGACCGGACGAGATCATATTTCCGCTGAAGTAGTCCACGAGCTTGCCGTTCCAGCAGTGTGTCGTAATTCGTTGTGAACACATCGGCCCAAGGTAGTTCAAGCAGTTGGCGATGGAGTGGTCCCGGATCGTGATCATCATCGGGAAGCATTCGCCGCAGCAACTCTTTCAGTCGGTTTGCACCAAAGGCGACTTCATACAACTCAGCGAGACGCAATGCCCCACTTGATGTACCAGCCGACCTAATGACCTCATCTCGGCGGGCAACGTCCGTAGGATAAAGTTCCTGAGCCAGTCCCGCTGTCAGTTCGGGCCAGAGGGGAAACGAACGAGAACTCGGGCTTCGCGGTCGGGCATTCATGCTGAACCCCGCACCAACGAATACGGATGCACGACCGCGATGCAGCGCACGCCGGATCAATTCCAAGTCGTGTGCGTGAGAATGTGTGGGAGGATTCACGGTTCAGTGGCCTGTGGATTCCGAGCGGGAGGCTGCTGATTGAAATAGGTTTGCTCAGCATCACTACGTCAGCAACTGGTCGCAATCCCAGACTACGGACAAACAACAACTTCCTCGGTCAATCCTCATGTTTGGCGGGGTGGCTCGGACGCGGCTTTGGGCGTCCGGGTCGCAAGGCGACAAGAGATAATCGTTCTAACATCCCTCGTTGGTCACCAATCTCTTGTGACTTCGTCACCCAGACATCCAAAGCGATGTCTGGGCTACCCGGCGCGTCTTCGCCAAGGTAGCCCTGTCGCTCCGCGACAGGAAGCGAGAACGAACGAGCGACGTCCCTCGTTCATTTGAGGTGATTCGGCGGATAGGCGCTCCCTGTTGATCTCGCCTCCTGTCGCGGAGCGACAGGGCTACCTTGGCCGGGATCGGATTCAGCCAACAGTCATGTAGGGTGTGTGTGTAGTCTTCGGAACACACTATGCTGGGACCTGATGCTGGGTACCGTCAAGTGGGGTCGGTTGCCGCTCAAATAGGGAGTCGCTAACCTCCGACTCGGTTCACGTTTCACACAATTTGAAGGAGTTTTGCTCGATGACTGCCCCCATCCATGTTGCTGTCACCGGTGCCGCCGGTCAGATCGGTTATGCCACTCTGTTTCGCCTCGCGTCGGGAGAAATTTTCGGCCAGCATCGGCCCGTCGTGCTGCACCTGATCGAAGTCCCCCCCGTCATGGCGGCGCTCGATGGCATCCACATGGAGTTGGATGACTGCGCGTTCCCGACTCTCGCGGGAGTCGTCAAGCACGACAGCGATCACATGGAAGAGGGCTTCCGCGACTGCAACTTCGTCGTGCTGGTCGGCAGCATTCCCCGCAAGCAGGGGATGGAGCGAGCCGACTTGATTCGCATCAACGGCCCGATCTTCACCAGCACCGGCAAGGCGATTCAGGCCGCCGCTGCCAAGGACGTGCGCGTCGTCGTCGTTGGCAATCCCTGCAACACGAACTGCCTGATCGCGATGTCTCACGCGCCGGACGTGCCTCGCAATCAATGGTTCGCCATGACGCGCCTCGACCAGAACCGCGCGGCGGCTCAGTTGGCGCAAAAGGCGGGACGGCCGGTCGGCTCGGTCTCGAACGTCGCCATCTGGGGCAACCACTCGGCCACGCAGTTCCCCGACTTTGTGAACGCGAAGATCGACGGCAAGCCCGCCACCGAGGTGATTACGGACCACGCGTGGCTGAAGGGCGACTTCATCAGCACAGTCCAACAGCGCGGTGCGGCGGTCATCAAAGCTCGCGGCGCATCGAGCGCCGCCAGCGCGGCCAATGCGGCGCTCGACACGATCAAAAGCATCGTTACTTCGACTCCGGCTGGCTCGTGCTTCAGCGCGGCGGTTTGTTCCGACGGCAGCTACGGGATTGAATCGGGCTTGGTTGTCGGACTGCCGCTGTCGAGCGACGGTCGCAACTGGCGAGTCCTCCCCGGTTTTCAAGTCGATGATTTCAGCCGAAGCCAGATCGACAAGACCGTCGCCGAACTCAAGCAGGAGCGAGACACGGTGAAGGACTTGCTGCCGTGAGCCGCCTGTAGGATGGGCACTCTTGCCCGTCCGGTTTTCGCTTTGGACGAACTCATCGACGCATTCCAGCGAAGAGCGGACGGGCAGGAGTGCCCATCCTACAATTCTGTCACGCCCATGAACTCACACGATCTGCGCGACCTCGACAATGCTCACGTCTGGCATCCCTTTACGGCGATGTCGGCGTATTGCGACGAGCGCGCGCCGATCATTGTCGAGGCCGATGGTTTCCATCTGATCGACACGGAAGGCCGCCACTACCTCGACGGGCATTCGTCGCTGTGGTGCAACATCCACGGACATCGAGTCCCTACGATCGACACCGCGATTCGCGATCAACTCAATCGAGTCGCGCATTCGACGCTGCTGGGTCTCGCCAACGAACCGAGCATCGAGCTGGCCGCCGAACTGGTGCGTCGAACACCTGCTGGACTGAACAAGATCTTCTACGCCGACTGCGGCGCGGCGGGAGTCGAAGTCGCGCTGAAGATTGCCTACCAGTATCACCGTCAAAAACCGGGTGGCCCCGAGGAGCGAGACCTGTTCGTTTGTCTCGACCACGCCTATCACGGCGACACCGTGGGGACGATCAGTCTCGGCGGGATTGATCGGTTTCACAGCCTGTTTGGTTCACTGATGTTTCCCGCGCTGCGCGTGCCGTCGCCAGCGATACGACTTCCGAGCGGGGTACGTGAGTCCCCCGGTTCTGCGAAGTCGGTTCCCAAGCCAATGAATCGGGGGACTCACGTCCCCCACTCAGAAGCAGAACAGGTACTCGAACAAACTCTCGCCGAGAACGCTCATCGCATCGCGGGCTTCGTGATCGAGCCGCTCGTTCAGGCGGCGGCGGGGATCCTTGTCCATCCGCCCGGCTATTTGAAACGGGTTCGCGAACTGACGCGGCAGTACGGCATCCCGCTCATCGCCGATGAGATCGCAGTCGGCTTCGGTCGCACGGGGACGCTGTTTGCCTGCGAACAGGAGGATGTGTCGCCCGACATCCTGATCCTGTCGAAGGGACTGACTGGCGGGTATCTGCCGCTCGCCGCGACACTCGTCACGAATGAAATCTACGACGCTTTTTTGGGCGATCCGTGGTCTGGGCGAACCTTCTATCACGGCCATACCTACACCGGGAACCCACTCGCCTGCGCGGCGGCACTCGCCTCGTTACGGCTCATTGAGAGGAACGATGTACTCGCCAACGCGCGACAGATCGAAGCGGTGTTGAGAAGCGGGCTGTCGGACCTGCGCGATTACCGTCACGTTGCCGAGGTCCGCCAAAAGGGGACGATGGTTGGCATCGAACTCGTTCAGCAGCGAGAGCCCTTCACCCCGTTTCAGCCTGAGCAGCGTATCGGCCACCAAGTTACTCTCGCCTGCCGCCAGCACGGAGTCATTCTCCGAAACATTGGCGACACCATCGTCCTGATGCCAGCCCCAGCGATGCCCGAGGACCTCGTAGTGGAACTCTGCCACACCACCCTCGAAGCGATCGAATCTGTTACGCGGCGTGAGTCGGCAAACTGACGAGAGCTTCCACAGGGCTAGCCCGTACCCGAGTACAGCGAGTGAACTCTTGATCGCGAACACGTTGCCGACATGTCGGCAGGCGATCAGCACTAACGGCGCGGTGACGACGATCACCCACACTGCCGGAGGGATTCCGGTCAGATGGTTCAACAGCATCGAGACGCCCGTCACACCTCCATCAATGACATGGTTGGGCAACAGGAAACGAGCCAATTGAGTTCGGGAAGTGATTCCAGCCCCGTTCCTAATATCTCCGAATAGGCTGGGCACTGCCCATCATCAAGCACGGTACCGATGAAATCGGTGAGCGGCTTCCACCCTACGATTCACGACAGCAATTCATGCACGACTTCGCCATGCACGTTGGTCAGTCTCCGTTCGATGCCGTTGTGGTAGTACGTCAGCCGTTCATGGTTGATGCCGAGCAGGTTGAGAACCGTCGCGTGGAAGTCGTGCCAGTAGACGGGCTTGTCCACTGATTTCCAGCCGACATCGTCGGTTGAGCCGTAACTGATGCCGTGCTTCAGGCCGCCGCCGGCCATCCAGACGCTGAAGCCGTACATGTTGTGATCGCGTCCGCCGCCGACTGTGTTCGCTTCGGACTGTGCGAACGGCGTGCGACCGAATTCGGTTGTGAAGAGGACGAGCGTGTCGTCGAGCATCCCGCGCTGACGCAGATCGCGTAGCAACGCGGCGACGGGTTGATCGACTCGCAGCGCCTCCTGCGTGTGGTTTTCCTTCACGCTTTCGTGGCCGTCCCAGTTGATGCGAGGTGAGCCGAACGAACCGCCCGCGAAGAGTTGCACGAACCTCACCCCCTGTTCGAGCAACCGCCGCGCGAGCAAACAACTTCGACCGAACTCGGCGGTCTCGTCGCGGTTCAGTCCGTAAGCCTCCTGAGTCGCGGCGGTCTCCCCCGCCAGATCGGTCACGCGCGGGACCGACAACTGCATCTTCGCCGCCAACTCATAACTTTTGATCCGCGCGGCGAGATCACTCTCGGGGCGAGTCGCCTGATGCCGACGATTGATCGCCGCGATGAACTCGCGCGTTTCTTGCTCCTCGAATGCAGCCGAGTCACTCTGTGACTCAGAGCTGCTCGTTTCTCTTTCCGGCCATGTCGGAAACAAGTCGTCAATCGGCTGCCCCTTCGTCCGAAAGGCGACTCCCTGATGTCGAGCTGGAAGAAATCCGTTCGACCAGTTGATTGTGCCACCCGCCGGAAAGCCGCGCGGATCGGGCAGCACGACATACGCGGGGAGATCGTCCGTCTCACAACCGAGGCCATAGCTCAGCCACGATCCCAGCACCGGGAAGCCGTTCAGGCGGAAGCCAGTGTTGGCCTGAAACGTCGCGGGAGTGTGATTGGCCGAGTCGGCGATCATCGAGCGAATCACCGTCAGTTCGTCGGCCACGCCCGCAATGTGTGGAAACAGGTCCGAGATCCAGAGGCCGCTTTCGCCGCGTTGCTTGAACTCCCAATCGTTCTTCCGAATGAGGCCGATCTTTCCGAAAAATGTCTCGGGCTTCTCGGTCGAAGGGAGCGGCTGGCCGTGATACTTCTGTAGCAGCGGCTTGTAGTCGAACGAATCGAGGTGACTCATTCCCCCGGACATGTAGAGATGAATCACGCGCCGACACTTCGGCGGCAAATGAGGCGGAGGATCGGCAGCCTCACCCGGCGTGGCAGTCTGCGATTGCGCGGCCTTCGCCAGCGCATCGGCCGCACGCAGTGAGCCGTCGCGTTGAAGCAAACTCATCAACGCCGTCGCGGTCAGGCCGTGCGTGGACCAAGATAGAAAGTCGCGACGGGTGGTCATGAACTTCTCCGGAGCGTGACACATGAAATGGACAAGGGATGAAACCAGCCAAGCGGGAGTCTGAATCCTTAGAGGGCGACACCTCAGTGTCGCCTTCTCCTGTGGCGGAGCCACTTTTGCCTTGTCCCCTCTCCCTCTCCCTCGTCTTCGGGGGAGAGGGAGAGGGTGAGGGGGGCTTTCGATCAACACTCGACTCACTTTCACGGCCCGGCGGACTCCGCTTCCCATTCAACCAAGCCACGACATCAATCCCCGCTTCACGAGCAATCGCGATCGCCACCGATTCGACATCATCCAGAACATCATCATTGGTGACACGGAACACGCGCAACCCTTGTTCGTTCAAAAATGCCGTTCGTTCGGCATCCCGTTGCTGCCGTCCGTCATGAATCATCCCGTCAAGCTCGACAACCAGCTTGGCGGATGAGCAGATGAAGTCAACACAGTACGGGCCGACAGGAATCTGACGGCGAAATCTTAGCCCCGCAACTTGTCGGTCCCGCAGCACGTTCCAGAGGATTCGTTCGGGAACCGGACTCGTCGAGCGAAGTTGCCTCGCGAACTCTGTCTGCTCGTCAGTCCGTCGAGGTTTCAATGGCATTGCTGATCGCTTGTCTTGTCCCCTCTCCCCCGAAGACGGAGAAGAGGGGACAAGAGTCGCTCGCTACGCGAGCGGTCAAAATCCGAAACCCCAGACTTCAAAGTTCGTCCCCTTGAATTTGCGGGCCACCCTTCTTGTCCCCTCTCCCGCCCGCCCCGGGGGAGAGGGTTAGGGTGAGGGGGGATTCATGCTGCGGCTCGCCTAACAAATCCACGCCGATCTATTCCAAGTCTTTCACAAATCTGACCGCTCTCTCGGTAAACGCAGGCTCAACCCACCGAGGCGGGCTTCGTTGAATAGAAATGTGACCACCGAAGCTACCGAACACTTCCTGCATTGCCGGTGAAAGAACCTTGAGTGGCTTGCCTGCTCGGTCTTTTCCCTCACTGCTGATTTGGTGCGCTTGCTGAAACAACCTACTGCCGGGACCGCCCTTCACCAGCACTAAATCGTCTTTCTGCTTCTTGAAGACAGTCGGGTATCGAACATGGAAATTCTTCCCGAACTGACTTGTCAGTACATTCTTGTCGAAATCAACGGCCATTCCTGCGAGTGCCACTTCAAAGAAGCCAGCCAAGTAAAGAGCCGGGCGATGTTCACGACTCCAGCCGTCAGCGGCATTCCACTTCTGCAAGCCACAGTAGAAGACCAGACAATCGCCCGGTTTCAAATTTCGCAGGGATCGTTTTGGGGTAGTTGGATCCCCGTAGGTAAAGGTCTCGAACTCTGGGTCTACGTGGATGTGCTGACCCGCCATTCGTTCTCGTTGGGATTTCGGGAAGTAATCAACGAACGCCTTACCTCCCGTTCCAACCATTGTGCCGTAGGTGTGGACGCTCACTCGTTTATTGTCAGGGATGCAGATGAATTCAAACGAGCCGTCTTTGAAAAGCGGGCCTTGAATGCCGCCGCTACCGGAATCAATTCCGACACGGAGTAGGACTACCTTCCTCATCGCTCGGGCCCCCGCAGCAGCGCCAACAGTTCTTGTATGGACGACCACTTGCGGTAATTGCGGCAGTGGTCAGAATCGAAATAAATCATCGGCTTATTCCAGATGAATGTTCGTTGAGGTTCAGCAACGAGCAGCGGAGGATGGCTGTATTTATTTGAAAAGCGGTAGTTGATGTCGTTGTGCCAGCCATCATGCCAGCCATTTTCATCTCGCCACCTGTGAGCATGGTTTGTCGGAGAGATGTACCGCATCGGCGAGAACCGTGCGTCACTAGCACCTGTGGGAGGTGGGGTCTTCGGCTTGAAGATGTCGCCAAGAAAATGTGAATGTGCCGCTTTTGCTTCCCGAGAACCGGCCCTCATGTTCATCCAGAGATCGGAGTGGGACTCCGAGGCAGACTCGATCTTGGCGAGGTAGAAAAGCCAGTGCCTTCCATCATGAATAGTGCGACTTGTTACACCTGCAATCCAGACCCCAAGCCAGTCCTTTACGGATTGACTTGACCGCATTTGATGCTTGCAGGTGCAAAGCGTGAAAACATCGCCTTGAAAGTTCGGCGCCGACCCGTGTTGCTCGAACTCTGTCCTCTCGTGATCCAGCTTTACGGTTTTGACAACGTAAGAGTAGGCTCTGTTTTGGCTCTTCTGAACTGTGGATATGAGCTTGTCGAGTGACGAATTCAAATTTTCAGCGAGTATTCCGCCGCTTGGAAATGGCTGAATTTTCTGGATGTCTTGGGATGATTGGCATCCTGTGTTTGAATTGCAATTCGAAATGGTGCCACGATCTTTCATCTGCCCATGCTCCACACCGTCACTGCTCCGGGGGCCACTGTCGAGGAACTTCGTTTGTCGGTGTACTTGTTTTGGACGCTCTTCACGTTATCGCCTTTGCTGCTCGCACGGAGAAGCCCCCTCACCCTAACCCTAACCCTCTCCCCCGAAGACGGAGGAGAGGGGACCAGAGTCGCTCGCTGCGCGAGCTAATGCGGCATGGCGTAAAACACGATGTTGATGCCCATGCGATACGCCTTCTTTTCGGAGAACTCGGTGAAGTACCACGGGGTTTCGCAAGGTGCGGGTGCTGCGGCCACCCAGATGGTATAGCTCAGCTCACGCGAAGTGAATTGCTCCTTGGAGGCCGGCTTCGCCTGACAATTCCACGAGTTGGATCAAAGCGGCTCGTTCCAATGCGCGGTTGCGGCGACGAACGAGAACGATCAAGCCTGCGAACGGCGTGTCGCCGATGAGCGACAGAAAGTCATCTCGGTTGCACGTGATCAGCACCCAGCCGTTCGCATTCGCGAAGCGAAAGACTTCGTCATCTTTGGCATCGATCGGCAAGACCTCACGGAGCCGAACCACTCGATGCCGCAAGGCTTCCAAAGCATAGGCACAGCCTTCCGGGACATCGTGGTCGAACAGGAACGTCATGCTTCGGTCTGCATCTGGCGGGCGACAAGGATGTCGATCTCACCCCGATGGTCCTCGTAATACGCAAGGCATTCGTAGACCTGGGCGCGTGTCAGCGTGGGAAAGCAATTCGCGATGATGGAATCGACCGACTCGCCGGTCTGCAACAGTCCGATGACATCATGCACGCCAATGCGCGTCCCCTCGACACTGGCATGGCCCGAACGCACACCGGGATCGCTGGTGATGTATCGGTAGCCTAACGACGGAAACATGGTGGAAGGATTCATGGGCGGTAGGATACGTGGTGAGATGATGGGCTGCTAGGTGTCTATCCGGAAAGCTTCGTAGCGTGGGCTTGCAGCCCGCGATTCATCGAGAAAAGGCACGGGCTGGAAGCCCATGCTACGGCTTTGCGGACAGCCTCCTAGGGCTTCCAAGATGATAATCAACACTTGAAGAACCCCTTACCCTGGCCCTCTCCCCTCCAGCGTTTGTCTTCTAAAGACAGGCGGGGCGAGGGGACCGGAACTCCCCGATCCTCACTCGCTCAGTGCGTCATGGCATAAAACACAATGTTGATTCCCATGGGGTACGCCTTCTTTTCGGAGAACTCGGTGAAGTACCACGGGTCTTCGCCCTCGCGTTCCCAGCCGTCGCCGAGGTCGGTGTTGTGGCAGATGATGACCATCAGGCGGCCCTTGTCGTCGAAGATCCCCTTGTAGTGGACCTCCTTCGCGTCGGGACGCTCCCATGTGACTCCCTGGCTGCGGCCCATCAGGGCCTGCCCGATGCTCGGGATCTGCGGCTTCTCCTTCAGGTCGTAGACGCAGTGGAAGAGCGGGTGATCGAGCGGCAGCTCGATCGGCTCGCGGTCGGGGAAGACCTTTTTGATCTCGTAGTAGAAGTTGGACCATTCGGCCTCGCCCCAGAAATCATCGACCATCAGGAAGCCGCCGTTGAGGAGATAGCGCCGCAGCGATTTGACCTCGTCGTCCATGAATTCGAGGTCGCCCGGTTCGATCAGGTAGACGAACGGATAGCGAAACAGTTCGGGGTCGGTCAATTCGAGGATGCGACCGTTCGGATCGACCTTGAGCGACGTGAGCTGCTGCAACCGGTACGAGAAGTTGAGGTCGCTGTCGGGGAAGTCGGTCGCCCACCGGCTCCAGCTTCGGTACGAGTTGTACTTGATGCGGACGAACGTGAAGACATCCTCCTTGAACGCCGGATCGACCTCCCACGTCGGCACGCCATTGCGGTCAGAGGGCATGATCCCGGGATTCCGCCGCTGCGCATGACCGACCTGCATCAGGCAGACGGCCACCATCACGAGAGCCAAGCCCGCCGCTCGACGCCCGGTGCAACATCGAACCGCCACGGTCATGCATCGCCAGCCGCGTAACAACAAATCGTTCATTGAATCACCCGCTTCCATCCAAGTTGGGCGTATTTGAAATTCAACAACAACGCGAGCCTCAGTTCGGTAATGCTGAGGTATCCGAGCATCTGCGCCAATTCGTTGTCCCCAAACTGGCTGACCACTTTCGGATCGACGATCACGGTCTCATCCACGATCAAGTCTGGCTGGAGCGTTCCGATCAACTGTCCGTCGTAGAACACGGGAAACTCGTGTTGCTGATCCACCCGGTGTCCACGCTTCTCCAACTCGATCACCAACGCCCGTTCGTACAGCTTCTCGATCAGACCCGGCTTGAGCTTGTTGAGGACCGTCATCGCCGCGCCGATGATCGACTCGCTCAATTCCTTGTGAATGAACTCGGCCATCTTGTTTGCTCCGAATTGGGAAGAGGGTTGACCACAGGGCCAGCGCGCACCCTTGGGGGTTCTTGGCGGTTTGGGGTAAGGTGCGCGCCGAGTTGAAAGTTTGTATATCCGTCTCCGTGTTGTTGTTCAAGCA
>JAYTXB010001223.1:0-1170 GCA_043743205.1 Schlesneria sp. | reverse complement strand
CCAAACTCGGTGCCAAAAACAAACGCTTCAAAGCCGCCACGGACCCGGACTATATTCTAACCGTGCTCGAAAACCTAAGAAGTTGATGCGTTTCGCCTGGGCTTGTGCCCCCTCCACACCGAATTGCCGACGGACCTCAGTAGCGCGAGAGTGCCGAAGCTGATGAGGGTGCCAGCTCGGAATCTCGACTTCATTACGCTTCGCCTTAGTAATTCCGTACTTGATTGCGCGACGGTAGGACGCCGTGTCGAAGTGGTCGCGCTTCGGGCGTTTTGATTTCCGAGTCTTCGCCACTTGTTTGCGTTTCACTCGTGCCGTCAGTTCGCTCGGGTAAATCTTTGTCTTGCGATTCGAATTGCGTCGCACAACACGCCGCTCATTCCGCCAGGCTTCGGCCTCGATAGGCGAGAACAAGTATGCATCATCCGGACGATCAAGGAACGGCCGGATCAAATCCCGTCCACGCGGACCAAGGGGAACGTCCTTCGTCACGCCCAAGTAACTCGTCTTATGCTTCAGCGGACGATAGACCCACAAGTCGCCGCTCCGATCAATGTCGCACGGCCGCATGATCGTGACCTCGGCTGGCCGCATGCCGGTAATCCGTTGCAACTGCACCATCGCCGCGACCTGCGGTGACAAGAACGGCAGAGTTGCTTCAACAACTTGATCGTCAACCGGCTTCACCAGAGGGCTCTCCCGTGCGGCGGTTCGGCCGGTCTTCAATCCCTCGACGGTTCGCAATCCTTCAAAGACGAAGGGCGGGATCAGTTCCTCGGAAACGCCCCAGCGGAATACACGCTTGATGCGGCCGATCCGCTTGTTGATTTCCTTCCGGCAAAGCTTTTGAACATCAACCATGTGCTGGCGAACGGCCTTGAGCGCGTTGGGGCCGAAGTCGGTGGCGTGGACGCTGCCATAGAGTTGCTTGACCGGCCGAATGGCCAGCTTGAGATTGACGACCTCTTTGGACGGAGCACCATCGACAAGGTAGTAGCGCTCGGCGTGATCGACGAACTTCAGCAGAAGTTCGTTGACGAGCAGACTGCTCACAAGAGGGACGGACGCTGTTATACGGATCGCAAGAAATATCTGCGCGGCAACACCAGCCAAGACTTCCGAAGTCTCAAAGACTTCGGAAGTCTGTCGAGCGCGGTTTTCATTTGGGAT
>JAYTXB010001222.1:0-1476 GCA_043743205.1 Schlesneria sp. | reverse complement strand
CGGAGAGCCTGATCTTCTCAAGTAAAAATGCCGTCAGGTTTTGGCGAGCAGAGAAGGACCACTTCACGAGGAGTTCCAGCGTGTGGAGTTGGCTGGCTCAACTCTGGCAACGACCTGCGCTTCGCGACTCACTCGGTAACCGGGGTGAGATCGTTGCGGCTCGGTTTTTAGAGCGGCTCGGGTATCGAATCATTGAGCGGCAACTCCGGAACAAGTTCGGTGAGTTAGACTTGGTTGCAATCCATGACGATGTGGTGGTCTTCGTTGAGGTCAAGACGCGATCAACGCTGGCCGCCGGCCATCCGACCGAAGCCATCACTCCGGTCAAGCAACGCAAAATCACTCGGTCTGCTTTGGCATATCTCAAGCAACGACGCTGGCTCGAGCGCCGCGTTCGGTTCGATGTGATTGCTGTCGTGTGGTCTGGAAACGAAGCTCTACCCGTGACTCAGCATTACGTTGGCGCTTTTGAACCGGGCGATACGGGTCAGATGTACTCGTGAGCCGTTTTGACTGTTGCGCGCGAGAAGCTTCATTTTTCGAGAATCGGCTTGCCAAACGACCGGACGATTGGACGACCGGCGATCCTCGAACTAGGTTCCCATTTGAACGAAGCGCTCGAACTCGCTCACTCGGGTGCAAAGGGACTTTCCTGCGGTGCCTCACACCGAATTGCCTGCGGTGAACGCCGCCTCGTCCAGGATGTGACTCGATGCCAGATCGCCGTTCCATAGAAAACCGTCGCAGTCGGGATCGTCGCCAGTCAGCGCGCGAGACCATGTTGCGCGAGGTCCGGTTTCTGAGTGCGACATCGCCTGCGACGGTTTGGCCCGGTCGATTGGAGGATGTCTCACTCACCGGACTCAGGCTGCTGCTGGAGCAATCCGTTCCTACCGGTGAAAAGTTGCTCATCGAAGTTCGCGACACCAATCGCACCGTCTGTAATGTCACCGTTGAAGTTGTCTGGTCGGAAGCGGATGCCTCAGGTCTGCACTGCATCGGCTGCGAATCCCTGACCGAGTTGTCTGACCGACAGATGTCACAACTCAAGTCCGTCGCGACAAATTGAATGTTCCGTTGTGAATTTCAGCTCGAACACTTCTGATGAGGGCTGTCGGTCGTGCAGGGTTGCGCGGCGAAACATTTCCTCCGAGATTCACTGCGAGCCGTCCCGTGCGCGTGTTTGTGTCTGAGTTTGTTTGCGGAGGGGGCCTCTCCGGTGCGTCCTTTCCCGAATCGTTGCTGCGGGAAGGCCGCGCGATGTTGTGGGCCGTGGTGGACGACCTGCTGCGAGTCGATGGCTGTCAGGTGGTGACGACGCTCGATAGGCGACTCGCTCACGAGGGACAGGATCGCTGGACTTCGCGCTGTCAGATCGCGATTGTCACGAGTGTCGATGAGGAGCAGCGGCTGTTCGATGAACTGGTTGCGTCGAGTGATGCGGCCCTCGTGATCGCACCGGAAACAGACGGTCTC
>JAYTXB010001221.1:0-11006 GCA_043743205.1 Schlesneria sp. | reverse complement strand
CGCGATGTAGGATGGGCACTCTTGCCCGTCAGGCTGGAAGACAGAAATCCGGACGGGCAAGAGTGCCCATCCTACAGGGACATTTCTTCTTGCCGCTCGTCTTACGTCTTCGCCCATTCGGCGGCGAGTTGGACCAGCACATCGACCGCAGCCTGCATCTCTTCGAGGCTGGTCCATTCGAGCGGTGAGTGCGGGTTGTGTTCACCTGTGGAGAGGTTTGGAGTCGGCAGCCCTTTCGCCGTGAGGAGCGAGCCGTCGGTCCCGCCGCGAATGATCGTTCGCTTCGGTTCACGGCCGAGTGACTGCATCGCATCGACCGCTTTCGAGACGGCGCGTGGTTCGGGAACGAGGCCCTCGCGCATGTTGCGGTACTGCGGTCGGACCTCGACCAGAATCTGAGCGCGCGGATGTTCGGCCCGCAAGGTCGCTGCGATGCTCTCCAACAACTGAGCCTGCTCGGTGAGATTGGCCGTTTCAAAGTCGCGCAGGATCAGTCGGGCCGAGGCCTCCGCCACGCCTCCTTCGACGTGATACGGATGAATGAAGCCCTCGCGCCCGTCCGTCGTTTCGGGGCTGAGTCGCGCGGTTGGCAGCCGCGCGAGGAAACAACTCAGGATGCGAACGGCGTTGACCATCGCTCCCTTGCCAACCGACGGATGCGTGTTGATCCCCTTTACCGTCACTTTGGCTCCGTCGGCCGAGAACGTTTCGGAGTCGATCTCGTCGCGCCCGCCACCATCGAGCGTGTAGGCGACCTGCGCACCAAGCTGCTTAAAATCGAGCTTGTCTGTCCCGCGGCCGATCTCTTCGTCACACGTGAAGCAGAGCCGCACGGGGCCATGCTTCACCTCGCCTCCGCGCCGCATCAACTCCGCCGCCGCCGTCATGATGACCGCCACGCCCGACTTGTCGTCCGCCCCGAGCAGCGTCGAACCGTCCGTCGTGATGACTGAATGGCCGAGGCACTTCAGCAGGTCGGGGTTCTCGGAGACACGCAAAACTTTGCCATCCTTCGGCAGGACGAGGTCGCCTCCCGCATAGTTCTCATGAATGATCGGGCTGACATTGGTTGAGGAATATTCGGGCGACGTATCGACGTGAGCCACATAGGCGATCGTCGGAACCGCGTGCGCGACGGTACTGGGGACAGTCGCCAGCACGACTCCAAACTCATCACACGTCACGTCGGCCAAGCCCAACGCACGGCATTCCTCCGCGAGCAGACGGCTGAGCGTCAGTTGCTTCTCGGTACTCGGATAGGAGGTGCTGGTTTCATCGGCCTGAGTGTCGATCTTCACATAACGCAAGAAGCGGTCGAGCAGTGTCGGCATGATGGCGAAGGGCTTTCGAGATGACTGGGACGTGGGAGATCAAACTTGGGGACGGACGCATCGCTGGTGCGGGCTTCTCATATTGAAACCATGTGGCCTCGGCAACCATCGCACCCCGTGCCCAGTGATGCCTCACACGTGAATTGACACTCTTTTGAGGCCAGCTAGAATCCCGACCGACTTTGGACCATTCAACTTACGCCGTGCGCGGTGACTGCGAATCTTGTCATGAAGAAGTGTGGACGCTGCTCCAAACCCGCTGTGCTGCACATTACCGAACTGCGGCAGGGTGAAGTTCAGGCACTGCACCTCTGTGAAACCTGCGCCAAGCAGTACCTCAGCCAGTCTCCGGAAGAACAAGAGCAAGCTCCGCCGGGAGCGTCCTCCGATGCGGAGAACGATCTGGAAGAGATCGACCAGTTGGACTGTCCCAACTGCGGAATCTCCTTCAAAGAGTTTAGAGCAGGCGGGCGACTCGGGTGTCCCCACGACTACACGGTCTTCGAGGACGAACTGTTGCCGCTTTTGGAAAACATCCACGGTGAGACCGAGCACTGCGGCAAGGTTCCCAAGCGAGCACCCGATTCCAGCCAACGCCAATTCAAACTCATCAAGCTGCGCACCGATCTGCGATCAGCCATTGAACAGGAACACTACGAAGAGGCCGCTCGCATCCGTGACGAGATTCAGGCCATCACCTCGCACGATCCCGTTCAAGCACCTCACGAAGCCTAAGTTGTCCGTTTAAAAAGTAACCCGCAGCGTGAGCGAGGGACTGTGCCGACTTTGAATCGTCAACGAGGACTTCCTCGCTCACGCTTCGGGTTACTGCGAAGTTCACTCACTGCTCTGATTGCCAAACTTCGTTCACTCCCATTCAACGACACGGGCTTCTCGCAGGAAGCCGATCTTTCGCCGCAGTCTTTCATCAAAGGGAATCGTGTGGACCTAGAGTCCCTGACAAGAACAAGCGGTGAGTGGCTCCGAGCCACCGGTCCTGAATCGGACATCGTCATGTCCAGCCGCATTCGACTGGCACGTAACCTCGCCCAGTTCCCATTCCCCGCGCGAGCCGACGACACTTCACGAGCCGAGATTGAAGACCTGCTGCGCGGTCTGATCGAGCAGCGTCCCGGCGGGAAGCGACTCAATTACATCCCGGTCAGCACGCTGGAGTCGCTCGATCGACAGATGCTCGTCGAACGGCAACTCATCAGCCGCGAGCACTCCGAAACGCAGGGGCGACGCGGCGTCGGTATCAGCGACGAAGAGAACGTCAGCCTGATGGTCAACGAAGAGGATCATCTGAGAATGCAGGTGCTGCATAGCGGGTTTGCTCTCGATGAATGCTGGGCGGAGATCGACAGGATCGACGACGCCATCGAAGCGGAAGTCACCTACGCCTTCAACGAACGGCTGGGATATCTCACCGCGTGCCCGACCAATTGCGGAACCGGTATCCGCGTGAGCGTGTTGCTGCACTTGCCCGCACTCGTCGCCACGAAGGAAATCCAAAAAGTCTTCCAAGCGCTGCAAAAAATTGGTCTCGCGGTGCGCGGACTGTATGGCGAGGGAAGTCAGGCGATGGGAGATTTCTACCAAATCTCGAACCAGGTCACGCTCGGCAAGAGTGAGCCACAAACCATCAAAACAATTCAAGATGTCGTGCCGAATATCCTCGGCTACGAACGCCGGGTCCGCACGGCACTGGTGAAAGAAAATCGACAGGGCCTGCACGATCAGGTCTCCCGCGCCTACGGCATCTTGCAAACCGCTCAGACGATCAGCTCGGAAGAGACGATGCACCTGCTGTCGAGCGTCCGCATGGGGATCAACATGGGTCTGATTGACGATCTGGAGATTCCGACCGTCAATGAATTGTTCATCCACACTCAGCCTGCTCACCTGCAAAAGATCCGCCACGCGAAGTTGGAGTCGGCCGAACGTAACATCGCGCGCGCCGCCTATATCCGCCAACGCCTCAATGAGCGCCACCACGACCGGAATTAGGCAGGCGTGTTGGCTGATGGCTCGCATGGTGATGAGTGAGACATTTGCCTCGTTTAACCGTGTGGGCAACGCCCACGCGCGTTGATCGAAAAAGCGGGTTCAAACCTCCAGCACGCGCGGGGCGTTGCCCACGCGGTTAAACGACTCGCTTCCTTCCGCGCGACGTATGTGGTTCGAAGCGGTAATTCGTGGACTCAAGCTGAGCCGTATCGAATCTCTCGAAGGCGAAGAGATGTTGCTCACGATCTACGAGCGAACCGATCTTCCCGGCTGGGTGCGCGGTGATGTGCTGGGATGCTGCTCGCAACTGCGCGATCGCCGCACCCGCTTCTTTTGCCGGGCGTGGACGACCGCACTGAACGGGCTGGATGACGCGGACATCGAGGTTCAGTTTTGGTCGATGTACGTTCTCATGCAGTTGGCGCAGAACTACTCGTCGAATCCCAAACTCGCCAACGCCCGCTTTGCTGTCGCGCTGCCTCGTCTGCGTCAGATCGCCAAGACCGATCACCGTCTCGCCCCCGGATACTGGTGGCCAATGAGTGCGGAGGCCGAAGACGCGATCAAAGCCATCACAACGGGACGCAATGGCCCGAACGATGCCGGTGAACGCTGGTCCGGCAACACTGCTGAACGAGGGCCGATGATTCGCGAGTGACTGTTGCTACTTCGCCTCATCAAGATCGAGGTCGATGAACTTGATGTCCTCGATGAGTTTAGTCGGTTTGATGTCGAACTCGGTCAGGTCGAGTTTGCCCTTGGCTTCGGACTCGGCCAATTGGAGTCGCTCTTTGGGTAATGTCCGTCAGTGCTCCAGTTCTCGCTGCGACATCGGCCCGGGAGGGCCTTAGGCGAGCGGCAAGAGGAAATGCCCCTGTAGGATGGGCACTCTTGCCCGTCCCGACTTGATGACAGAAACCCGGACTGGCAAGAGTGCCCATCCTACATCGCGGTATGACAATTCCTGCCTCTCGCCTTAGTACGGGAATAATCACAGCCGCGACGCGCTTCGTATCGGGGAGCGGCTGGGCTACCTTGCCAAACGACTGGCTCCTTTCGACAATGCCGCCCGTCCGCGAAAGGCATTTGAAATGCCTTCTATGATCCGGACAGAACTGGCTTTGGTTGGCAACCCGTAGGCTGCGTTTGCTCATCGGTTAGGCCTACTCAGGGAGGAAACTGTGGAATTTAGGCGTAATCCGACTCGCGCGGTAAAGATTGGTTCGGCCACGATCGGGGCCGGTCATCCAATCGCCGTGCAGAGCATGACGGCGACTCACACGCAGGACATCGACGCGACGGTCGCTCAGGTTGAAGACCTGTATCGCGCGGGAGCCGATGTCGTTCGCGTCGCGGTCGATAGCACCAAAGACGCCGCCGCGCTGGTTGAGATTCGGAAGCAGACGAAGGCGAATCTCGTCGTCGATTTGCAGGAGAACTATCGGCTGGCCGAGGTCGTCGCGCCGCATGTCGATAAGCTGCGGTACAACCCCGGACATCTCTATCACCACGAACGCGAGAAGCCGTGGCAGGAGAAGGTGAAGTACCTGGCCGAGATCGCGCGCGACCATGATTGTGCGATGCGCATCGGTGTGAACTGCGGTTCGGTCGATCCGGCCAAGAAGGAAAAGTACGACCCGGCCGATTCGATCACGCCGATGCTGGAGAGTGCCTGGGAACACTGCGACTTCCTGGATTCGCTCGACTTCACGCGGTACTGCGTCTCGATGAAGGACTCGGACCCGATGAAGGTGATCGAGGGGAACAAACGTTTCGCTGAGAAGCGGCCCGACGTGGCACTCCATCTCGGTGTGACCGAAGCCGGAATGCCTCCGGACGGGATCATCAAGACGCGGATCGCCTTCGAGCAACTCATCTCCAAGGGAATTGGAGACACGATCCGCGTGTCGCTCACCGTTCCGAACTCGCGCAAGTCGGAGGAGATTGATGCGGGACGAAAGATTCTCGCCGACATTGCCGCCGGTCGCGTGCGGTCGTTCGTCGATTATGGCCTGCCAACCTTGAACATCATCAGTTGCCCAAGTTGCTCGCGCGTTGAGAACGAAGCGTTCATCGACCTCGCCCAACAGGTGAAGGAGATGACCGCCTACGCGAAGGATCACGCCGTCACCATCGCCGTCATGGGTTGTCGCGTGAACGGCCCCGGCGAAACGGACGACGCGGACCTCGGCCTGTGGTGCGGTCCGAACTTCGTCAATCTCAAGAAGGGGCCACTCGAACTGGGCGCCTTCCCCTACGACGCCATCCTGCCGCGTCTGAAGGAAGAACTGGACAAGGTGATCGCCGTCAAGTCGGCCAGTTGACGAGGTTCTCCTACTCACCCTCGTTCCCAAGCTCCGGCTTGGAAACGAACGCTGCCAAGCTCCAGCTTGACGAGTTCCTCACGGGAAGCTGGAGCTTCCAAACCGGCGTTCCCAAGCCGGAGCTTGGGAACGAGAACACCTCTTTCTTCTTCCGGCTCATTGCTAACAGCTAAAGGCTACTCACCATGCTCGGCACCCAACTCACTCCTTCCCAATACCTCAAGCGCTGCGCCGAGGTCTTCGATACTCTCGATGTCTCGCAGATCGAGGGCCTGGCCGCCGACATCTACTCCGCCTATGAAAATGGCAAGTTCGTGTTCCTGATCGGAAACGGCGGCAGTGGCTCAAACTGTTCGCACTTTTGCGAAGACCTAGGCAAGAGTACGCTCGATCGCAAGGACTTCATGAAGGACGGAGTGAAGCGACTCAAGGTGCTGAGTCTCACCGACAACACGCCGTACATTTTGGCGTGGGGCAACGATGAGGGCTTCGATCAAGTCTTCGTCCAGCAGCTCAAAAATTTCGCCTCGCCCGGCGATGTCTTGATCGCGATCAGCGGCAGCGGCAACAGTCCCAACATCTTGAACGCGGTCGAGTGGGCCAACCGACATGAACTCACCACGTGGGGGATCACCGGTTACGGCGGTGGCAAGTTGAAGCCGCTCGGTAAGAAGAACCTGCACGTCCCACTCGACGACATGGGGTTGGTCGAGTCCGTGCATCTCGTCGCCTTCCACTGGATCCTCAACGACATTCACGGCCGCATCAACCAAGTCGGGCGGTATGCCGCAGGTTGATGGTTGAACGTCGAAGGTTGATGGTCAGAGGAAGTCTCCGTAGCCTCTTTACCACGCCGCGACTTTCCCGTTCGACCATTGACGTTATCACCATCAACCTTCAACCATCGACCCATCATGACTTCGCCCATCGAACAGATACGCAACATCGGCATCATCGCTCACATTGATGCCGGAAAGACGACGACCACCGAACGCATTCTGTTCTACACCGGCGTGACGCATCGGATGGGGAACGTGGACGACGGCACGACCGTCACCGACTTCGATCCCGAAGAGGCCAAACGCGGCATCACGATTTACTCGGCCGCCATCTCCTGCAAGTGGCAGGGACACACGATCAACGTGATCGACACACCCGGCCACGTCGATTTCACCGCCGAAGTCGAACGGAGCCTGCGAGTCCTCGACGGAGGTGTCGTGGTGTTCAGCGCGGTTGAAGGAGTGGAAGCTCAAAGCGAAACAGTGTGGCGTCAGGCAGACAAATACCACGTTCCACGCGTCTGCTTCATCAACAAGATGGACCGGATCGGAGCGGGCTTTGACCGCGTGTTCGCTCAGATTTCGGATCGACTGCGCGCCAACCCCGTCGCCATTTCGATCCCGATCGGTGAAGGACCAGTCACCAATCCGACGGGCTTTCGCGGGATCATCGACCTCATTCAAATGCAGGCGCTCTACTTCAACAGCGAAGAGCAGGGGAAGGTGATCGACATTCAACCGATCCCCGAGAGCGAGCAAGATCGAGCCGACGAATGGCACGGCAAACTGATCGACGCGATCGCGCTGCTCGATGACGACGCCTTCGCGATCTACGACGAAACCGGTGATCTGCCTGCGGATCAAATCCATCGCGTGTTGCGGAAGGCGGTTGTCTCGTACCAGCTTCAGCCGGTGCTGTGCGGCTCGTCGCTCGACTACATCGGCGTGCAGCCGGTTCTCGACGCGATCGTGCGGTATCTTCCCAGCCCCGTCGATGTACCGCCGGTCGAAGGGAAGAACCCCAGCCCGAAGAAGGCCGATAAGGTGGAAGTCCGTCAGCCGTCCGACAAAGAGCCGTTCTGTGGACTGGTCTTCAAGATTCACGCCGATGAGCACTCCGAGTTGTACTTCGTGCGAATCTATTCGGGTGTATTGAAGAGTCGTTCACGAGTCCTCAATCCGCGCACGGGCGACAAGGAGATGATCAGTCAGCTCTGGCGCATGGAGGCTGATTCGCGCGAGAAGTTGGATGAGGCTTCGGCGGGCGACATCGTTGGCGTCGTCGGCCCCAAGGACGCAGTGACGGGCGACACACTGTGTGAGCAGGCGAACGGCATCATCCTCGAAACGATCCGTTTTCCCGAGACCGTGATCTCGATGGCCATCGAGCCGGAGACCTCGGCCGACCGCAAGAAGCTCGAAGAGACCTTGAAGGTCATGACCAAGCAAGACCCGACGTTCTCGGCCAAGATCAGTGACGAGACCGGGCAGACGATCATCAGCGGCATGGGTGAACTGCACCTCGAAATCATCAGCAAGCGGATGGAGCGAGACTTCCACATCAAGATGCGCACTCACAAACCGCGCGTGACTTATCGTGAAACAATGTCGTCGAAGGTCGATCAGGAAGGGACGTTCGACCGCCAGCACGCCGGAGTTCGTCAGTATGCGAAGGTCCGCATTCTGCTTGAACCCGATCCGAAAGATGCGGGGATCACCGTGTCGAGCAAGATGAAACCAAACGTGCTGCCGCCGGAACTGGCCGAGATTTTCCAACAGGCCCTGCGCGACGAATTGAAGGGAGGCGGCTTAATCGGCTACCCGCTGATCAATGTGAAGGCCGTGACGCTGGATGCCCACTATGTTGAGGGCGACACGACCGAGACCGCCATCCGCGCGTCGGTGGCTGATGCCGTGCGTCAGGCTCTGCAAGCGGTCGGCACCACGCTGCTCGAACCGATCATGAGGCTGGAGGTCGTCACGCCGAGTGACTTCGTCGGCAACATCTCCGCCGACTTAAACTCGCGCCGCGCGATGATCGTCAACACCGAACTGCGAGGCCATCTCGTCGTCATCATTTCCGAAGTCGCCCTCTCCAAAATGTTCGGCTACTCGACTGACGTGAGAAGCCTGTCTCAAGGTCGAGCCTCATTCACGATGGAGCCGCTCCGCTACGATGTCGCTCAGAATCAGCAGCAGGATTAGCCACGAAGGGGCGCCACGCCTTCGTTCGTTTCTTTCGTTCCCCGGCTCCGGCTTCATTGGTGGTCAGATTTTCCCTAGTTCCCAAGCTCCAGCTTGGGAACGCCTCCCGCCAAGCTCCAGCTTGGCGTCAACAAATTGCTTAACATCGCCTGGTGAATGCGAGGCGGAGCTTTAAATTCTGTCGTTCCCAAGCAGGAACATGAGAACGCGGAAAACCGCCAGATCATGAACATCATTCCCACCGAACTCACCGGACTGCTGCTGATCGAACCGAAGGCGTTCGGAGATTCACGCGGCTGCTTCTTTGAGAGCTATCACCGTGAGCGATACCTCGCGGCGGGAATCGACGCCGACTTCGTGCAGGACAACTGTTCTCGCTCGTGCCGAGGGACGTTGCGCGGGTTGCACTATCAACTCACGAGGCCGCAGGGAAAGCTGGTCTTCGTCACGCGGGGCGAAGTGGTGGACGTGGCCGTCGATTTGCGACGCAGTTCGCCCACGTTCGGCCGCTCGTTCACAGCAATCTTGAACGAGGTCAACCATCACCAATTGTACGTGCCGCCCGGCTTCGCTCACGGGTTTTGCGTGACGAGCGACACCGCCGACTTCTGCTACAAATGCACCGACTACTACGTGCCGTCCGACGAACGAACGCTCCTCTGGAACGACCAGGCCTTGCAGATCGACTGGCCCGACATCAAGCCGCGCATCCTGTCGGAAAAGGATCAACGCGGCCTCCTGCTGGGCCACGCCGAGGTCTATCCATGACACTTCAATGGACGACGCGCTATGCAAAAGGAGCCTGCCTGGCATCAGCCGTACTCTGGACGCTTTCTCTCATCGCATCGTTCCTAACGCTCGCACTCAACCCGTGGGACCATTGCGTGACACTCACTCCGGACTTTCGAATTGGAGTGTGGTCGGGTTTTGGCGGCATGGATCCCGTGCTTGTTTTCTTCAATGAAGACATTGGCCCCTATCGCGGCAGTCTCATCACAGTTGAAGGCGATCCGCAGCCACCGGTGGTCACGCGCGTCGATTGGGAGTTTCCCCGAATTTACTACCGCCACATTCGTTGGGATGACTCCCTCACTTGGACATTGATGGTGAGCCTGTGGTATCCGCTGATCCTCTTCGCGATCGGTCCTCTCATTTGGGGAGTCTCCCGCTGGAGACATTCGCACGCGCAGATTGAACCGAAACTCAAACAGTCAACAGGCAACGCATGAGTCCTCGCATCGCCCTCACACTCGGAGATGTCGCTGGCATCGGCCCGGAGGTCGTGGCGAGGTCACTCGCCGACGAGCGGTTGCTCGCGTTTTGCCGGCCGATTGTGGTCGGGCATCCCGGTGTGCTGTGTCGCGCGCTGGCGTTGATCGGATCGAGTGAGACGGTGCGTGAAGTGAAGTCGCTCGATGAGGCGGACTCAGCGGTGAGCGGCATCGCGTGTTGGAACCCCGCGAACGATGATGCCGCTTTCGTTCCGGTCGGTTGCATTGATTCGCGGGCGGGCCGAGCGGCCTATGACTATTTGGTCGCGGCGACGCGAGCGGCCTTGCGCGGTGAGATTGAGGCGATCACGACCGCGCCGCTCAACAAGGCTGCGCTCCACGCGGCGGGGCTCCACTATCCCGGCCACACAGAAATCTTGGCCGAAGAGTGCGGCGTGCGCGAGTTCGCGATGATGCTCTACCTGCCGCCGGGTGAACCGTTGCGTGGACCTTTCGGGTTGGGAGTCGCTCACGTCACGCTGCACACGTCGATTCGTAGCGTCCCCGGTTTGCTGACGGCTCCGCACATCGCAGAGACGATCCACTTGATCGACCGATTTCTGAAGCGAGTCGGCTGCCAGTCACCGCGTGTCGGTGTCTGCGCACTCAATCCTCACGCGGGCGAAGAGGGCCTGTTCGGTGATGAAGAGGCGACGCTGATCGCGCCCGCCGTCGAGGCGACTCGCCGCGCGGGCGTGAACGCCATCGGCCCGATCCCGGCCGACGCGCTGCTGCGCCGCGCGGTTCACGGCGAATTCGACGGCGTCGCGGCGATGTATCACGATCAGGGTCACATCGCCCTCAAGCTGATCGGCTTCGAGCGCGCGGTCAACGTGACACTCGGCCTCCCCATCGTCCGCACCAGTCCGAGTCACGGCACCGCGTTCGACATCGCTTGGCAGGGCGTCGCACGGGCCGAAGGCTTCATCGAGGCCGTTCGCACCGCCGCGATGCTTGTGACGAGTCGGTCTAAGGAGTGAAGACGTTTTATACCTCGCGCGGTGGACATTGAGACATTTGGTGAGCCGCATGCCGTGAGGCTGCGGGTGCTTTGACACCGGAAGAAACCCGTGGCCTCACGGCACA
>JAYTXB010001220.1:0-2620 GCA_043743205.1 Schlesneria sp. | reverse complement strand
CGGGACCAGCGGTTCACTTGGCTTGCAGCGTGAAGTACTCGCCGGTGCGGCCCAATCCGTGTTCGCAGGAGGGTTGCTCGACGCCTGCTGTGACAGAAGCGGCGAACTCAAAGTCGGTGTCTTTGTTGCCCGCGTCTTGTGAGAAGGCGGGGATCGCGGTCTTCTGTTCGGCGGATGCGTTAAGCCACTCGAACGCGATCGTACGGGAACGGCTGGGTGCTGCGGCGAGCGGTTCTGCCACGACGACGGGCGGTGGCGTGATGGACTTTGGTTGGGCTTGCATTTGTTCCTGACGCTCCGCTGCGTGGTCATAGAGCGCCCCGTCTAAGACACGCTGTAACTTGCCTGCGGCAGCGCGGAGGTCGTATGGCTCGAAGGTCCGACGTTGTTGCTCGGGGTCTCGATTGAGTTGTGCTTCGATCGCGTCGGCCATCGCCACGGGACTCGCGGGAGGGACGAGTCGATCATGTAATCGGTCGGCGATCTCGGGGACACCGCCGACGGAAGTCGCGACGAACGGAGTTCCGCACGCCAATGATTCCAACAGCACGTTCGGCACTCCTTCGGAGAGACTACTCAGCAGCGTCTGGTCCGCCGCGCGATACCACTCGGCCAACCGCATCTGCGACTGAGACCCTTCCAACTTCACCGAGTCTTGCAGACCGAGTTGTTCGATTTGTCGTTGCAACGGTCCCTTCAACGGACCCTCGCCCAGGATGTGACAGCCGAATGAATGACCTCGCGCTTTGAGGACCGCGCAGCTCGCAATCAGATGCTCGAATCCTTTGACCGGCACGAGCCGTCCGACAGCGACGAACAGCGTGCGATCTTCGGCCACACCGAGGCCCCGTCGGGCGATCAGTCGATCACCGGGCGAGAAGGCGGCCGGATCGACACCGCGTCGCACCACGTGCAGCTTCCTGCGCGGTAGCCCATCTTTCACGAGTGTCTGAGAAATGTGGTCGCTCACCGTGACGACGGCATCCGCACGCTGCAAGACGTTCAAGATCGCCTTTCGCCGCGAGCCACTGCGTGCCAGCAACAGCACGTCGCTCCCGCCAACCATCACCACGGAGGGAACGTTGTGACGCTGCGCCGCTCGCACCGCGACATCACCGTCGGGATGCGCCCAGTACGACAGCACGACATCGGGCTGGAAGTCCTTCATCGCTCGATCGAGTTCGCGTCCGACGGACCAATCCAAGAAGTGTCCGTACTGTGATCGCAGCACCTTCGGCGGGTAATAGAACGTGGGGTGAGTTGCCTCCACTCCGGGGACCGCGACAAACCGCGAACCGTTCGTGCCCTGCTTGGAGAGTCTCGACCAATGCCCCTTCCACGCTTCAGTAAACGCCACCGGGGCGACCACGCGAACATCATGCTCGGCAGCTAGGCCCGCGATCATCGACCGGTTGAACGTCCCCAGACTCGGCTGTCGTGCGTTGGGATAGGCGTAGGAGAAGAACATGATTTTCATGAGACGATCCAGTCAATCAGGTTGAGGTCAGTTGAGCCTGTTGTGTGAGTTGGTCTGTTTGAATCGTGGAGCCAGTCTTCACCAGATTCGCCTCCATCCGCCTCGCGTCGGCGAGAGCGGTGTTACCTCTAAGGACAGGCACAGCAACAACTGGTGGCATCCATTTGATGATCGAGGATTCATCGTCAAAAAGTCCGGGGTCTCACGGTATTCGGCTTACCAAATCCCCGCCGTTATTGTTGCGACGATGTCTTATCTCGACTTTTCCCATCTTTGGACTGCGGGGATTCATCACCGCTTTCCTTTCTCAGCCGCAGCTCCCTTTTTTGAAAAATCCTGTACGGACACGGCCCTTCAAAAATCCAAGCAAAGCAAGAAAGGAAAGCGGCAATCAATTGCCGCAGTCCAAATGGCATGGGAAAAGGCGAGCCTATTCCGCGTTCGTGACCTTCTCGGATCCTTCGTTGCTGCGTTCCGTCGTTACCGTTGTCCCACCGCGACGAATCCACTGCCGCGCCTGCGTGGCCCAGCCGAATTTCTGTACGACAATGCGTGCGACCGATCTCAGTCGTCGTCCGGCTTGGATGTACGCGAGGGCCGCGCCCGCGCGCCACGTGCGCGGGACCAGCCACACCGTGCCGCTACGGCTCTCAACATTGGCGAACTGTCGCTTGTATTCCGCATCGCCACCGCCGAAGTCGAACGTGTGGGGCGAGTCGTGCTGAAGCAGGTCTTCCACGATTTGCTGCAGCATCACGCGACCGGGTGAGAACTGAGCGAATTCCTGGCGGTACGCGATCTCTTCGTAACGGAAGCAACCGCGATGTTGATTGCAGAGGGCGAAGGCGGCGGGGCGGCCGTCGATCCACCAGAGATAGCTGCGCAGCAAGCCGTGTTGAGCCAGGATCGACATCTCACGCAACTCGGCTTCATCGTTGCGAATCCGCAGACCGAACTGGCGCGTCTGCCAGCTATCGCGCGAAATTTCATGCGCCGCACTCAGGAAGTCCGGAATCTGTTCGAGCGTGCTGACTCGTTCCAGCCGCACATTGCTGAACTTCTTCAAGCTGCGACGAAACTTGCTGAGCGAGCGACTGGAGAAGGTCTTCCAATACTCGTCGGCCGTGGCGGGAAACTGGATGC
>JAYTXB010001219.1:0-4905 GCA_043743205.1 Schlesneria sp. | reverse complement strand
CTCGTCGAACTGGCGGGCCATCCCGAACATCTTCTTGGGGATGTCCATCGCCTTCACATCCAGACCGCCGGTGCCCGTTCGCCCGGTGTTGGTCCACTTATTAAACGCTCGGGCAGTGCGAGTGATGCTGTCGAGCAACAGGAACACATCGCGTCCCGCTTCGGCCATGCGTTTGGCCTTCTCGAACACGAGTTGGCTCACGCGAATGTGGTTCTCGACTTCACGGTCGAGCGATGAGGCCACAACTTCGCCGTTCACGCGGCGACGCATCTCCGTCACTTCTTCCGGACGTTCGTCGATCAGCAATACAATCAAATAGATTTCGGGATAATTTTTACTGACGGCGTCGGCGATCTCCTGAAGCAACATCGTCTTGCCGGATCGAGGCGGCGCAACGAGCAACGCACGCTGGCCCTTGCCAATCGGAGTGAGCAAGTCCATGACACGCATCGTCACGGGATTCGTTCCCGTTTCCAGCTTGATCTGCTGGAACGGGTTGATCGGAGTGAGGTCTTCAAACTTTTTGACAGTCTGATAATATTCGGGCAGTCGTCCCTCAATCGTCTGCACAGACCTGAGTCGTGGCCCTTGTCCGCGGCCACCGGAAACGAACTCACCAGTGATGTGAACACCCTCGCGCAGCCCATACTTCTCAATGAGTGATCCCGAGACAAAGGCATCGGAATCTTGAGAGACATACCCGGCCTTGGGGTCACGCAGAAAACCGTATCCCTTGGGATGCAATTCGAGCGTCCCTTGCACCGGCAGCAGCACTTCAGGACCGCGTGGCTCGCCCCCGCGCGGCTCATTGAAGGGATGCCGTTGATTTTGGTTCGGACCGCGCTGGCCTCCTCCATCAGCGTGAGAGCGCCGCTGGCTTCCTGGCTGATTCCCCTGCTGACCGTTTCGACGATCCGGCTGAGCATTGGTATTGCGGCCGCGCTGAGGCCGATTTTGATTCTGCGAAGGAGCAGGCTGAGACGAGTAACCGCTATTGTCGCCGGGCAAGTTCCCGCCACGACCACGTCCTCGACGGCGGCGACGGCGACGGTTCGCGTCATCACCTCCCACGAACTCTCCGTTGCCCGACACCACACTTTCACCACCGGTCGGTTCTGCCCCGCCCGCATGGCCACTGGACGAAACACGGGCCTCGAAATCCATATCGCGTTCTGTCGGAGGTGATTGCTCAAATTCGGCGCGAGCCGCTGCGATCTCTTCAAACACATCTTCAATGACCGGCTTGAGAGGTTCTTTCTCTGCCATGCCCGTCTCCATTACTCCTCCCGATTCAACCTGATCAATGATCTGAGTCTTGCGTCGACGAGGGCGAACTGTTCGCTTCGGAGTATCGGGTTCCATCTCTGTCATACAAACCTTCCCCATGGAAAAACCAAGCGAGCGGAAACTGCCGCTCTTGTAGAAATGTGCTATCGCTCGATCACCGTGCGACAGCGGCCTCTTCAGAGAATGCCGTCAGAACATCCCCAGACTTCAATGAACAACTTCATCCACCGGATTCGGAAACACCGTCCTTAGGAACGGGGTCGCAATCACTTCCCGAGTTTGACAACTCTTGTTCCCTCCCCTCAACGGGGAGGGAACAAAGCCCAGAGGCGGGAACAAATTGCGACCCCACCCTCAGACGGAAACAAACTGCTTCCGCTGGTTCGCTTTCCAATGTTGGAGCCCGCGTCACAACCGTGAACTTCGAGAGTTCACAGCCCATGAACCAACCATGAATGGCGAACGAACCACCGGTCCCGTCGCCCACGAAGCTCCACGCTAATCCATCTCCACTCGAAGTTCCGCAGTAAGCGCCGGTCGTCGCCAGCGAAGCTTTAAATGACTCCATCGCCTTATGGCACAAGAAGCCAAGCAACCCGCCGCATCACGCACGAGAGCCAGACTGCAAATCGCCTCCAAGGGAATCCCTCAAGGACGCGCGATACGTAAGAAACGAACAGCGTGTCACTGACCAAGTGGTCGCTCAACAGACCATAGCAAACGCGTTTTACTAACGACCAACCATCGTGGATTGACCCGAATCACAGCCTCCCTGCATCGGAACCCAATTCACGCGACCGCAGACAAAACGCTGCGACTCTCTAAGACGGACTCACGGGGGGTATCAGCACGGTCTGAGTGTTCACCGCGTTGGCAGCTTTCGCATAATCGCCATCTCCGCAAGGCAACCGGACACTCCTCTTATGAGAGAGCAAACGATTCAACGAAGAGGACTCGCGAGATCACTGCGGCGGAGCATCCGGGTGCACGTTCACGCCATCGGAGTCTGACAAGAGAATCACATGAAGACAATTACTGTGGGAAGCACTCACCTGCGGATCATCCGCTGAAACAGACTGCTTCCCACAAACCGAGAAGGCCATCACTCTGTATCTAGGCCAACCCAAGAGTCGGCGAGATGATATCGAACGCCAATGTTCTGTCAATTCAAGTCTAGGTGCTTTCGGCAGTTCGAGCGAACGAATTTTTCTGAGGTTGCCAGCGGGATTCACAGGCAAGGCATCCGCCAGCAACTTTCGCGACCTACAAGCCACGAGGCGTAAGCTCAAACCAGCCGCAGTCGCGACACCGCAGACAAAATCGCGTCATTGGAGAACCGCAATCTGACCGGCATCGCGTGCGCTTTCGCCGGCCCAATCAACGATCACTCGGTTACGTAATGATCATCACAGACGGCGAACTCACACATGCCACAAAACACTTCAACACCGCTGCGTCGATTCATCCCTTATTCAATCAGTAGCCACTGCCAATCGCTGAATCAACGCTTGAATCTGGGAGGGGGTAGCCAAGACCATGAGAGTTCGCGAATTTCTGAAGTCGCACGAAATCCGCGACGGCAAACTTGGAACTGCTCGTTAAGCTACTCGGCCTCAACCTGCAAGCAACCCTGACATACCCCAAGAGGGGACAACTGCCGCCGAACGGACGTGCATGGGGAATGTGGTGAAAGAAATTCTGGTGTGATGCCAAGACAACCGGTCCCCGAAGTGAAAGTCAGATGGGTGCGATCTGAGCTTTTGAAATTCACGCCCGAAGAGGGACTTTCGTTTCTCGAACTTCTCGCACACAACTTGACGATTGCAGTGCGTGTCGCAGCAGATCGCCGGATTCCTTTCGGGCCACTTTCACAGGACGATGCTCGCAATGCGATGTACTGGATCAATGAAGCAATTCACGATGTCGTCCAACGCACCCGTGAATTGAGAATTCAACAACGAGTCTGGGATGTCGATGATATCGCTGATTGGATCACTCTTTGGCTTGGCTATAAACACGCCGCCGAGTTCATCGAAACCGCAGTGGAGAGATCCTTACGCGACATCAAGCAACCGTACAATCAACGTCCTTTGGTATGATGTCGAAGGCGAAAACTAGAGTCAGGTGGTTACTCAGCCACGATTTTCAGATGAAATGAGAGACATGCTCAACATCGACCTCTCCGGCAAAACGGCACTCGTGACCGGTGGCAGTCAGGGGCTGGGGCGTTGCACGGCGACGAGGCTGCACGCGGCGGGAGCGACCGTCGCGGTGAACTACTTTCCCGATCCGCTAGGCTCCAATCGCGAACATGCTGAGGAAGTCGTGGCCGAGTTGGGTGAACGAGCCTTTGCAGTCGGTGGCGATGTGCGCGACGTGGCCGATGTCTCGCGGATGTGCGACGAGGTAGTCGCGCGTACCGGGCGACTGGATATCGTCGTGAACAACGCGGCCATCATCCGAGACCGCACGCTGAAGAAGATGTCTGACAACGAGTGGCAGGACGTGATCGACACGAATCTCACGGGGGTCTTTCACGTCTGTCGAGCCGCCGCCGAACGAATGAGTGACGGCGGACGGATCGTCAACATGGCGTCGATCTCGGGAGTCGTCGGGTTCTACGGACAGGTGAACTACTCGGCAGCCAAGGCGGGAGTCATCGCGATCACCAAGGTACTGAGTAAGGAACTCGCGCGGCGACGTATCACGGTGAACGCCGTCGCGCCGGGCGTCGTCCTTACCGAGATGGGTCAGTCAATCCCCGACGCTGTGCAGACCGAAATGCTCAAGGACATCCCACTCGGCCGATTTGGTGAGCCGGAAGAAATCTCGAACGTGATCGTGTTCCTGTGCAGCGACCTCGCCGGCTATCTCACCGGACAGACGCTGCACGCGAACGGCGGTTGGCTCGGATGAAAACCTCGTAGCATGTACTACCCTCAACCATTGCCAAGCCATTTGGACTGCGGGGATTCATCACCGCAGTCCAAAAATGGCAAAAGTCCAGGTACGGAATGAGGGCGAAATCGGGTGAGTCGTACTCGACTAACATCGTTGCTCTGTTCGGCCGACGAAGCGGTCGCGTTGATTGAAGATGGGATGACCGTCGTCAGCGGCGGCTTCGTCGGGGCGGCTCATCCCGAGGGGTTGTCAATGGCGGTTGAACGCCGCTTCCTGAGCGAGGGGCATCCGCGCGGCTTGACGCTCGTCTATGCCGCCGGTCAGGGGGACGCGAAGACGCGCGGCTTGAATCACTTTGGCCACGAGGGCCTTTTGCGGCGAGTGATCGGCGGGCATTGGGGGATGCTCCCGATGCTCGGTCGGCTGGCGATCAACAACAAAATCGAAGCCTACTGTTTTCCGCAAGGCGTGATCTGCCACTTGCTCCGCGACATCGCAGCGGGACGGCCGGGTTGCCTCACTCACGTGGGACTCGGCACATTCATCGATCCGGCCGAGCGAGGGGGTCGGATGAATGATGTCTCGCCGGAGAACCTGATCGAGCGAGTCGAATTGCTCGGCAAGACGTGGCTGCTCTACAAGGCGTTTCCCATTCACATCGGTCTCATTCGTGCGACGGCCGCCGATCCGTTCGGCAATCTCGTGATGGACGAAGAG
>JAYTXB010001218.1:0-10100 GCA_043743205.1 Schlesneria sp. | reverse complement strand
AGCACACTACGATCACGTCGGTCGCGGCAACGCCACGAATAGCAACGGGCCGTTCGGTTACATCCACAACGGAGCCGATGACAACGCGAGTGGCACTGCGGCGCTACTCGAATTGATTGATGCCTTTTCGTCACTCAATCCCGTTCCACGTCGCACGCTCTTGTTTGCCTTCTGGGATGCCGAAGAGGTCGGGTTGCTCGGTTCGTATCACTGGGTTCGGCAGCCGACGCGACCGCTGTCCGATGTGAAACTGACACTGAACATCGACATGCTCGGTCGGCTGCGCGAAGGGAAGTTGACGGTGATGGGTTGGCGGTCGGCCGCCGGTTTGAGGTCTCGCTTGCAGGCCGTCAATCCGCAGGGCGATCTGCAGTTTCTCTACACGCCGACGGTCATTGCCGACAGCGATCACTACCCGTTCTATGCAGCGGGTGTTCCCAGCATTCACTTCGATTCGTGCAAGCACGACGACTATCACCGCCCTTCAGATGATGCCGACAAACTGAACTACGACGGCCTGCATCGCCTCACTGAAATGGTCTTTCGACTGGCACTGGCCGCTGCAAATGAGACTGCGGTGCCGAAGTTTCGTCGCGACGCGCTGACCGAAGCTCCCCCCAGTTGGATGACGCCGCGCGTTGCTGCGTCTTCGCCATTACGACTCGGCGTTCACTTCGATTCGCGCGAGTTCAAAAACGGCATCGCACTCGTCGAACAAGTGACTCCCGGTTCGCCCGCGCAACGTGCGGGCGTGCGTGTGGGTGATCGCATCGACCAGTTGGCGTATTGGTCCGGCGGTGATGTCGATGATTTGCGCACGATCATCCGCACGGCGAAGAGTCCGCTGCCGATTCGTGTGCAACGCCCCAATGTTGCCGAGCCGATCAACCTCAGCGTCGAATTGGGAGGCCAACCCGTACGCCTCGGCATCTCATGGCAGTCCGATCCGACGTTGCCTGACGCGCTCGTGGTCACACAGGTCGTGACGGACTCACCCGCTGATCGAGCGGAGATGAAAGTCGGCGACGTGCTGATGTCGTATGCGGGACAACCCATCACGTCAGACGAGGACTTTCGACGGCGCGTCCTGACCGATCCGGAACCGCTTTCGTTTCGCATCGAACGTGACGGCCGCCCGCGCGAGGTCTCGGTGAGATTGTTTGAAGCCGAGTCGTCTTCTCGCTGATGCGTTCGACGACCAAAGCAGACTTCATGAATTTGGAATGCGGCATTCCGAAGTGGCTTACGTCAAGAATCGGCTCCCACAAGCAAGCCCTGCCGCCGGGAATTCGTCTCGAATGCTTCGACCCGAAAAATGGGTGGGATCACGCGATCAGTAGTGTTGGCACGATCAGGCCGCATCCGAAAAGAAAGGCAACTCGGCTCGTTATAAAAGGCTGAAGAGCGGCAAGATCGGCCGGTCTTGGTGGTGATTGCGTTGCCGTACGGGGTACGACTTTGCGGCGTAGGCGGGTCGCCGGAGTTCGGTTTGTTGCGGCGATGCCCGGTGCCGCAACAAGCCGATGCGTGTAAGACAAATCTCTTGATGAAGAACAGCCGACGACCGCGAGCCAAACAGCGACTGCATCCATGACGAATAGACCGTTGAAGACCGTACTCAGTTAATTCTCGGAGGGACTGTGCGCCGACTCTTGAGCCTGCCTCAGATGTGTACTTGGATGATTGCCGCTGCCGTAGCTTTCGCGAATGTCCATTCGTCGAGTCTGCTGGCTCAGTCGCCCGCGTTACCCCCGCGTGTCGCGTCGATCACTTCGGCTCCCGCGACGAATGCACCAGCCGCTCAGCCTCAAGCCGCCCCTGCGATCGACCCGCTACTGGCCGAACTTGACCGCGCGATCGAAATGACCAGCAAGCGTTGTCTGACCGCCAACTCGCATTCGCCGTGGCAAATTTTTCACGGCATCCTCGCGATGAAACGCGACTTCCAATTGAAGCTCGGCGAGGTGAAGGTGAACGCGATAGAGTGGATCGCCACCAGCGAATCAAAGTTCGACAACCAACCGCTGCTGCTCAAGACCCCGCATGGTGCCAAGTTCCATCCCTACACTCGGATGTACGCGTTTGAAGGGCACCCCGCCCAGTTCATGGCGTTGATGTCCCAGTCGAATCTGCCGGTCGATTACAAGTTCAAGATCGGGCAGGAGCAGGTTCCGCTCAGCGACCTCATCAACAACATCATGAAAGAAGTGAACTCGAAAGAAGAAGTCACGTGGGTGCTGTGGACGCTGCAACACTACTTGCGTTCGGATGCCCAGTGGGTCAATCAATTCAACGAGCCATGGAGCATCGAGAAGCTCGTACAAATTGAAGCGGCAGCACCCGTGAATGGTGCCGCGTGCGGAGGAAACCATCGGCTGTTCGCATTGACTCGGGCTCGTGACAAGCACCTAGCGCGGGGTGGACGACTCGAAGGTGTCTGGGCCGAGGCTGATCTCAAGATCAGACAGCACGTGGAACTGGCCCGGCAACTCCAAAACTCCGACGGCTCCTTCTCGGCCAAGTTCTATGAAGCACCGGGAGTAATTAACGATGCGAACAAACGCTTCAATACGACCGGCCACACAATGGAATTTCTGTCGATTGGCGTTCCAACGCATCGGCTGAACGAGCAGTGGCTTCGTAACGCGGCCGCCGTTCTGTCGCGAGAATTGGTCTACAACGCGAATCGCCCAATCGATTGCGGCCCGTTGTATCACACCCTGAACTCGTTGATGATCTACCGTGATCGCCTCCGTGAGCACGATGCCGGATGGCTGGCCGCGCGGGCCGCGTCGGCTTCCAAAGTGGAAGCTGACGCGCCAATCGTCGCGACTCCCGTGCGTCTCAAGAGCGAACCGGTCCCGACAACTCCACCGGCTATCGCAGGGACTCCCGGCAGTAACGGGGCATCGCCAACTCCCTCAGTGTCGCTATCAACCATGCCGAAGCTGGCCGCGTTACCGAAGCCGATCGAGGATACAAAACCGGTCGCCATTGAGCCTGCCAAGCCGACTGAGACGCCGATGCCAGCGGAAGCCTCGAAGCCCGTGGAAGGGGTGAAGCCAGTAGAGATCCCGAAGCCGAGTGTTTCCACTCCCACGACGCCTACCGTCCCCGCTGAAAAGCCCGTGGCGGTTCCCACACCCGATGAGACGATTCCGAGTGCGATCAAGCCGTCTCAAGGAAGCTTGACTCAAGCCATCAAACGTCCTGACTTCGCCCGCTCCGTGACGATCTTGCGCACCATTAATCCGGGTCGCGTGGTGCAGTTCCGTCCAGTAGAACAACCCGGTTCCGATAGACGACCGGCGCTGCTGCCTGACGTGACTGCGACTCCCTTGGATGGTCTTGACCTGCCCATTGGCAATGAACAAGAGTCCTTCGATTCGGCACCGGGAACGCTCAAGCCTCGATTTGAAGTCCCGCCACGTGCCAGCCGGATCAACACTCCGAAGCCGGCCGCAATGGTGGAACCGCTGCTGATCCCGCCACCACTGGATGAGGTCTCAGACGACGAACCTGCATCAGCACTCCGCCCAGCGAACCAGCCGTAGTTCAATTCAGCGTGTGGCTTTCGGCTCCACTGAACCGCACGATCGAAGGGGTTCCCGACGATCTCCACCACGCTTCGCAATTGCTGCTAATCGGTGAGCTTCCCGAGTCCCTCCGTTCTCAACGCAGGGATGACCATTGTTGGTCGCAGACAGCGCGCGAGCCGGTCGATCAGCGCAAGTCCGATCATCGCTCCCGAGGCGTCGAGCATCACGACTTCGCCGCTGAACACCGTGTCGTCGGGTACGGCATCGCGGGGATCATCACCGTGTGAACGGACTCGCGGTGATGATTCGTTTTCGATGATCGCACCGCGCGGCAACACGCGGCCCTGTCGCACGGCCACAATCTCGGCGGGGTCGAGCTTTCGGCGGGGCAACTCTGGCAAGACTGCTTGCGGCGGCACGAGCATGGCAGGCAACGTTGTCGCGTTCAATGCTTCGAGCGTCACGGACTCTTCGAAACGAAAGCGACCGATAGCCGTGCGACACAAGGCGCTCATCACGGCTCCGCAACCGAGTCTTTCGCCAATGTCGCGGCCGAGCGAGCGAATGTACGTCCCCGATCCGCACTCGACCCGCAGCTCGAACTCGGGCAGTTCAAACTCGGTCAGTTCGAGCGAGAAGACCTCCACCGGACGGGGCTTCAAATCGACGACGTGACCGCGACGAGCCAACTTGTACGCCCGCTGGCCACCCACTTTGAGAGCTGAGATTTGCGGAGGTGTCTGCAAAATCGAGCCGACAAACTCCGGAAGGAGTTGTTCGATCTGGAGCCGTGTCACGCCGGACCAGTCGCCTCCCGCCACGACCTCGCCGTCGATGTCCTCCGTGTCGCTCCGTTGCCCCAAACGGAAGCGGCCGACGTAACGCTTGCGTCCCTCTTGCACGCGCGAGATCAGCCGAGTTGCAGGTCCAACGCACACGAGCAGCACGCCGGTCGCCAGCGGATCGAGCGTTCCTGCATGTCCCACTTTGGCAGGATGAACGAGTCGCTGGATGTGATCGACCACTTGGCGTGAGGTAAGCGCCGCCGGCTTGTGAACGTTGAGCAACCCACACCAACTCATCTGTGACCTCACGTAGAAATCAATGACCGCACCAACCCAAAGCGTGAGCGAGGGAGCCGCATGATGAACGTCGTCGCTCACGCTTCGGGTTGGTCCGTTGCTGCCAATTTTCGCCTGACCAACGAAAAAAGCCCCTGAGGAGGGGCTTAAAAGGGTGACTAACCGGATTCGAACCGGCGACATCCAGAATCACAATCTGGCGCTCTAACCAACTGAGCTATAGCCACCATGAAGTCGGGCGAGATTCTAACGGGCGTCGTTCTCGATGCAAGCCAGTCCACAACTCACGATCACACACCAGACACTCGTCACAATCGGTCGGTTCGCATGAGCCGAATTGCTCGCGCAGGCTGAGTCACAACGGGGACTCGAAAGCTGTTGTGCGTCGTTTGTGACTCGGCAGCACCCTCATTTGGGACGGCGACGAAACTGCGCGAAGTTGATCCCTGGGAACGGGATCGTGTCCGGAACTTCGGCCGTTTCCGTTTCCAGTTCGCCGACCAAGACGCCGCCGAGCAACGAGGCAGGCATTAGCTTGTCTCGGAAGACGCGAGATGAGACGCGGCGTTCGAGCAGTGATTTCAAGGAGCCATCCTGATGAAACGCCTCTTGCGGCAGCGATCCCAAAATGGACTGCACCAATCGCAGAAAGGCTGGCTCGGTCAGTTGTGTTTCGGGAAGTTGTCCCAAGAAGGCCATTCTCAAACCGGCTGCCACCAGATGCTCGACAGGATGCGGGCCGGTGCTGGGATCGAACTCGGTGCTTTCGACGGCGAAGTCGCGGGCACGAGCGACATCGAACGCAAACTCAAACGCTTCGCCGTCACCGACCAGATTGCCAATCAGCAAGTCCGTCCAGCGGTCGCAGCGGCGGCGCAATCGCTCAATCTCTGTGACCTGCGGCTCGGCCTCTTGCGGAAGTTGCAGCAGCCGTGACATCACACCGTGCCGAACTTGCAATAAGCCTCCCACGGCATTGCGAGCCACGCGACTCAGGTCTTCTCGACCCGTCTGGAGATCAACTCCCAACAGCACGGTGGACCAGACGCGCGTCATCAACTCGCAGGCAAACACCTGAGTCGCCAGTTCGCTGAGCTGCCTCAACTGCGGATCGGACTCGGCCGTCCAGTCATCGAGTTGCCTGGTCCACATCTGTTGCAGGGCGCGCGCCTGTTGCCAGAACTCCCTGAGCGAGGCGGGAGACGGCTCGGAACGGTTCTCAATGACAATCCGCCCGACACGCGACGCCAGCAGAGCAACATCGGCAAATGACAGCACGGAAAGTCCAACTTCGATCGAGCGCATACACACCTCGGGGACTAGGAATGGTGAAACAATCCCCTGTTTGCAAACTCGGTGCCGAGTCCTCGTTCGATCTCGATCACCCACAGCCTGAATCGGTTTGTTGATCGAGCATCGCCGTTTGTCAAAGTTCTAGAACAAAACCACGCCTACTCGAACTCGGCCACGTTGCCGGATGGCAACACCCCTCGCACCGTGTGGCCGAATTCACCACAGCCGAGCTGCTGCTTGTACCTCGTCGTACCTCGTGTTTCCTCGTTCCCAAGCTCCAGATTGGGAACGGAGTCGGCCAAGCTCCAGCTTGGCGTGACGCGTGCTGAGTGACGCGAAGCTGGAGCTTCCAATCCGCCACGTTCCCAAGCCGGAGCATGGGAACGAGAACAACATTAGGAGCGAGAACAATGTGAGTCCGCTTCTCCAGGAGGCTCACACCGGAACACGCTTCGCCTCTTCTGACCGCCGCAGAGCCAGGCGTTCTTGAATGACTCGCAGCGCATCGGCGACGGGCACCTTCTCGGCGTCCTTTTCCGTGCGCCACTTCAGTTCCACGACACCCTCTTTCAGGCCCTTGCCACCGACGTTGACGCGCAGCGGGATGCCGATCAGGTCGGCGTCTTTGAATTTCACACCGGGTCGCTGGTCGCGATCATCGAGGATCACATCGACACGCGCAGACTTGAGTTCGGCATAGAGCGTCTCCGCCGCGGCCAGCGTGTTCGGGTCAGTGACATCCAACGCACTGAGGATTACTTCATACGGAGCGATCGCCAGTGGCCAGATCAGCCCGTTCTCGTCGTGCTTCGTTTCAGCGAGGCCCGCGAGGATGCGGTTCACGCCGATGCCATAGCAGCCCATGATGATCGGCTGACGGAACTCTTTCTCGTCGTCGAACATTGCTCCCAACGATTCGCTGTACTTCGTGCCGAGCTTGAAGACGTGACCGACTTCGATGCCGTGAACCAGTTCGAGCGTCCCGTCGCCGTGAGGAGAGGGATCGCCCCCTGCTGCGTTCCGCAGGTCGTGCGTCGTGTCGAGTTGATAGTCCGTCCCCACGTTCACATTTACGTAGTGCTGGTCAGCTTCGTTCGCACCGGTGATCGCGTTGGCGAGTAGCGGCACGTCGTGGTCCGCGATGACCGGGCACTTGATGCCGACCGGCCCCGCGAATCCAACGGGTGCTCCCGTCACGGCGAGGATCGTGGCGGGATCGGCCAGCTCCAGCGTGGTTGCTTTGAGGACTCGCCGAATCTTTCCTTCATTCGCTTCGTGGTCGCCTCGCACGAGGACCGCGATCGGCTGGCCATCGGCGACGTAGATCAGTGTCTTGACCATCTTGTGCGGTTTGCACTTCAGCAGCTTGCAGACCGCGTCGATGCTGCCGACCTGCGGCGTATGCACCTTGGCAATCGGCTTCGCGTCGGGCGAGGCCGCGATGACGGGGGGCTTGCGGCCGGTCTCAGCCCGTTCACAGTTCGCGGCGTAGCCGGTTTGCTTGCAGTAGACGATCTGGTCTTCCCCGTTCGCGGCCGGGATCATGAACTCGTGCGAACCGTCTCCGCCGATGGGACCGCTCTCCGCCTCCACCGGCAGGTAATCCAGACCGCAGCGCGAGAAGACGCGGCAGTACGCGCGATACATCTTCTGATAGGTCTCGTTCAGCGATTCGAGCGACGAGTGGAAGCTGTACGCATCCTTCATCAGGAACTCGCTGGTCCGCAGGATGCCGAAGCGCGGCCGCTCTTCGTTTCGGAACTTCGTCTGGATTTGATAGAGCGTGATCGGCATCTGGCGATAGCTGCTGATGTGCTTTGAGACGAGATCAGTCACGACCTCTTCGTGAGTCGGGCCGAGCGCCAGATGAACCTGTCGATCACCGCGCTTCACGTTGAAGTTGATGAGGACATTGCCAAACGCCGTCTTGCGACCGGTTCGCTCGAAGAGGTCGATCGGTTGCAGCGCCGGCATGAAGATCTCGATTCCGCCCGCCGCATCCATCTCCTCGCGAACGATCGCCTCCGCCTTCTTCAGCGCCCGCAGACCGAGCGGCAGGTAAGTGTAGGCTCCGGCCATGAGTTGCCGGATCATTCCGGCGCGCAGCATGAGTTGATGGCTGGGCACCTCGGCGTCGGCCGGGATTTCCTTCATGGTCGGAATGAACGTCTGAGACCAACGCACAGGTGACTCCTTTCAATGGGGGACTCGAATGGGCCGGGAGTCTAGCAACCGGTCTGCCACCGGGGAATTGTCGCAGCGAGCAGCGCGGGGCGGTTCCGTGGGACCACGCTCCTGCCGAGCTGCAGGCGATCACTTCGCGGCCGCTGTGAGCCACTCGGTGAACTCGTTTCGCCTCGCCAGTTCTTTTGCCAACGTCGGTTCCGCAAAGACGCGGACACGCTTCACGTAGTCGTCGAACTGCGTCTTCGCGAGCGCGGCCACGACGGGTGAGACGCTGCTGAGCGGTCGATAGACCCGTTCTTTGGACTGATAGACATCGACCTTGAACTCGACCTCCTTGTGGATCGGCGGGGCGTCGATCAATAGGTCGGTCGAGGCGAGCGGCCGTCCGAGCCGCTGCTCGGCCTGCGCGAGGACACGGTTCCCGACTTCGATCAACTCGGCATACGGACGACCGGCCAGTGAGCGATAGAGATCGGGCGTTTGATAGAGGCTGAACTCGACGACGCGCTTGTGCAGCTTCCGCTTCGCCCCGAAGACACCGTCGAGCAGCGAGGCGACCGGCGTGTCGATCGCCACTTGCCGCAAGGCCGCGATCACTTCGTACTCGCTCTGTTGGAAGAGCGTCCGCAAATCGAGCCGCTGGTACAACTCGAAGAAACTGCGGGCGAACATGCTCGTCGCCGAACGAACGGCGTGATGCCAATAAACTTCGCTGAACATCACGTACCGCGCGAAGACCATCAGCTCGGCTGCGGTCTTTCCCTTCGAGGAGATCGCCAAACCATCGCCTGCTTCGTTGACGAGCAGCGATTGAATCAGCCGATTGCGGTCGAAGTTCCGTCCGTAGGGGACGCCCGCGTGCAGGCTGTCTCGTTCGAGGTAGTCCATCTTGTCGATGTCGATCGGCCCCGACAGGATCGACCGCATCAGTCGCAGCGGGACCGAGTCGGTTCGCGCGACGAGCACATCCAACACTTCCGCCGGTTCGATGTTCCAGTCGTCGCGCAGCACCTGGCCCAACTCGCGCGAGGGCGAAAGAAACTCATCCGCAAAGGCTTCGTGAGGCGGCAGGTCGGGTAGCCCCATGTCTTCGATCGGGTGACAGAACGGCCAGTGCCCTAGGTCATGCAGCAGCGCCGCGACCATTAACACTTCGGCCCGATGGACATCGACCGCCGCCGCGAACCGCGCGTCTTTGCCGAGCTGCCACAGATATCGCAGCGCGTTGTGGAAGACTCCCAAGGCGTGCTCGAACCGCGTGTGAGTCGCTCCCGGATAGATGCGTCCGGCGAGACCGAGCTGCGTGATGTGCCGCAACCGCTGAAACTCGGCCGTATCGACGAGCGAACGGACTCGCGCCGTGAACGGCACGTCCTGCCCCGTCGGGATCCGCACGATCGGCCCTCCCGCCTGATGGTCTGAAAGCTCGGGGATCGAACTGTAAGGGTGAGTCATGTCTCTGCGCTCTTCCGTGTTTTGGACTCTGCTTCAGTTGATCTGCTTTCGAGGTGCGTGGGCTTGGACAGACACACCTTGGACCGCGCCGAATCGCGATTGTTGTCCTCGCACGGGGATCGACAACAGTCACGGAATCTAGCGGTTGAAATGCGCATGGCACAGGCTGACGACAGCAGCGAGATGGCCGGAAGGTCACGGAAAAGTGGAGGCCGAGTTATTTGTTGTCGCGCTGTGTTGGCTCGTCGATGACTTGAGACGAGAGATTGGAAATGCAGGCGACGGGCTTGGCAGTAGGCTTCCATTGGGATGCGTCGGCCACGGATAGCTTGCCCAGTCGCAGCAATCTGTTCGCATGGCTGAGATCGCTCGCCTCGATTGATTTCATTCGAGGCTGAGTGACCACTCGCCAAGTTACAAGTGCGAAAGCTGCGATCTTTCATCGTTGGCTGTATGCGTAGAATCGCGGTAGAAGGGCTTGGCCGTTTGCCCGTTCCTTGTGATCCGTTCCTTGTGGCTGGGGGAGTGAATGATGCGTTTTGCA
>JAYTXB010001217.1:0-3460 GCA_043743205.1 Schlesneria sp. | reverse complement strand
CTTGTGGTACATCAGCCGCAGGGCGCTAGCCCCGGTTCGATTTCGCTTAACCGGGGCTAGCGCCCTGCGGCTAATTTCTGCGGGCCAACACGAATGGCGCAGAGCCAGAAATCAGCCGGAACGCGCTAGCGTCCGGTTTGCTGAGAATTGCGAGAATCAGACGCTAGCGCGTTCCGGCTGATGTGTTCGGTTGCTTTAAAGCACGTGCCCTCGGGCGTTGGCGGTGGGAACTGTTCGCGGCAGTAACTGCCGAAGTCGTCTGGACACGTTTTTGGGGATGCATTACATCCCGCACCGGTCTCACGCCCCGGTGGCGCGTGGGAGTGTTGCTGCGGTTGGAATTCGTTCAGTGAGGATTGGCCAATGCCGTCCACTTCCCCTCGTCGATTCGTGTCGGCTGTCCGTTCAATTCAGCTCGTCGGCCTGAGCTTGCTCGTGCTGCTGCTCTCCGGGTGCTATTCGCACTACGGCTATCAGGGTCAGTATGGAGGTGGTGGTCCCGGCTACTACGGCCAGCCGATGCACCAAGGTCCCGGCTACCCCAACAGTCCGACATACAACATGGCACCGGGCCAACCATTGGGGAATGGCGGCGTCTACACGCCCGGCGGAACCGCACCCGGCATGTCGCCCACTCCGCTGGGAGCACCTCCCAGCACCTACGACAACAATGGGCCGAGCATTCGTTTCGAGAACCCGAACAACAACGCTCCTGAGTTCAACGCCAACCCTGGCACAGTTCCGGGTCGAGGTAGCGTTCCTGAACCGGGTGATGAGTTGAACAACAACGGCCCTGGTGCTTCCAAGCCAACGTTGCAGCCGACTTCGGCGACGGAACAGGACGGTTTGACGACGCCGTTCAATGAGTCCGCCAACTCGAACGGAGCGAGTTCCGGTGCGCGCGTTCAACCCGCACAAGTCACCGAGGAAGCGGACCCGTTTGAGATGCCAGATCGCCCACAGCCGCTGCGTTCCTCGGCAACATCCGGTGCGACGGCCATTCAACGCGTGAGCTATGAAGAGCCGCAACCCGCCAAGCTGAACCCGTTCGGTCGGGATCTGAAGCACGCCAACCCAACGTGGCTGCGCGGCGTGATCGACTACGACCAGAAGCTGCGCACGTGGACGATCTTGTACTCAGCCAATCCTGATGCCCGCGATCCGAACGGCGGCTGCTTGACGCTGGCTCCCCATCCGAGTCTCGCAAAGTGTCGCCTCGGTGAAGTCGTCTTGGCCGAGGGTGCGATCGACGCGACGCAATCGGATGCCCGAGGCAAACCACTCTATGTCCTCGATAACGTCACGCCGTTAAAAGCGCAATAGACAGGTTCCCTCCGAGCTATGGACGTGAGTCCTTCAGTGCTGGGTCCGATCCCACGGACTTGACGCCCCGGTCTCCTTGAGGTGATCGGGGTGTTCTCATTTTCCTTCGCGGCTCGAATGAATCGCGAATGCAGGAGTCTCTGATGACGGGCCGGTCTTGGCTGATGTTGGGTGCGATTTTGGGTGGCCTGTCTGTGGGACTCGGTGCGTTCGCCGCGCATGGGTTGGACGGGGTATTCGTCCAGCAGTACTCCGGTCAGACACGCGTCGTAGCGGGAGAGACCGTACCGCTCGCCAAGAAGTTTTTGAACGACTTCAAAACGGGGGCTGAGTACCAGATGTTTCATAGCCTCGCGCTGTTGGTCGTGGGGTTGCTGATGGAACGACGGGCGTCGCGCGCATTGAGCATCGCAGGTTGGTCATTCACGATCGGGATCGTGCTGTTCTCAGGGAGCCTCTACATCTTGACGCTGACTGGCGTGACGAAGTGGGGCATGGTGACGCCACTCGGAGGCGTGGCGTTCCTCCTCGGTTGGGCGTCCCTCGCGGTGGCCGCGGGCCGACGCGAGTCCGTCACATATTGAATCGAATCGAGCATAGCCATCTCTCACCGTTCCACTCGATCAAGCACTTGCAGGGATTTGAAAAGATGAGACTGACGTTGCGCGACCAAGTTCTTGCCGCTGGCTTGTTCGGACTGTGTCTCGTCGTAGGAGCGGTTTCATTCCACAGTCGGACTTCACTCACAAAGGTGGTCGCTGCTCAGGCCGATGCGGAGGCTGAGATGGAAATCGTGGCGCACCGGGGTGCCTCTTATGACGCACCCGAGAACACCTTGGCCGCGTTCAATCTGGCGTGGGACCAAGGGGCGGATGCCATCGAGTTGGACATCCAGATGTCAAAGGATGGTCGCATCGTCGTGATTCATGACTTGGACACAAAGCGGTTGGCAGGTGTGGACCGCAAGGTTTCCGAGCAAACATCAGTCGAACTGCGGATGCTCAATGTCGGCAGTCGAACGATCCCAAACGCACCCCGGCACCAGATTCCTTTTCTGCACGAAGTCTTGGCAATCGTCCCAAATGGCAAGCGAGTTCTCATCGAAGTGAAGTGCGGGAAGGAGGCCCTGCCGGAACTGATTCGAGAGCTGAAGGCGGGAGGAAAAGCTCCCGAACAAACGGCCATCATTGGGTTCTCATCCGACGTGGTGGAAGCTGCCAAGAAGGCCCTTCCCGACTTGGATGTTTATTGGATCGTGAACATCAAACCCGATCCCAAGTCCAGATCCAGCAAGCAGCTCCCGACGGTCGAGGAGCTAATCACGACCGCGAATCGCATCAAAGTCGACGGCCTCGATCTGTCGGCCTGCGAGACCATCGACAAGCGGTTCGTGGCGAAAGTCCATGCCGCACGCCTTGGCCTTGCCGTCTGGACCGTCAACGATCCCGAACTGGCCGCGGCCATGCGTGACGTAGGGGTGGATAGCCTCACCACCGACCGACCGGGCTTCATTCGAGAGCAGTTGTCGCCCGAGCCCAAGTAGGGATTGGCGCATCAATAACGGTCAGGCTTTGGCGAGCCGAGTGCCGTGAGGCTCCGAATTCTTCGCCGAAAAGTCCGGGGCCTCACGGCACCCGGCTCACCCCGATCATCGGATTGATGCCGCCCGTTGTTGATTCGTGGTTCGGCCGCTGCTGCTCTCAATCTTCCGATCTCTCACGCCGAGGAACCTTCGGTTGGGGGGCTGAGACCGGGGCAGGGCAGGCTACAAAATGGCACCGCGTTGCAGTGGTTGTCAGAGTGCGCTCGAACTTCGTAGTGTCTCGCCTCCCCGTAACGACCCTCTCCAACCGCGATGAGTCCCCTTGATGGAATCCAATGTCACGCCGACTTCGCCCTCCGAGGCCGACGCGCTGACGCGACCAGTGCCGGGTGGCTACGTTGAACTGCTCGCGATTGCGGTGCCGATGATCCTGAGTTCCAGCACGCAGTCGCTGATGCACGTCGTTGATCGCGTGTTCATGACGTGGTACTCGAAGGAAGCGGTCGCGGCAGCACTGCCGGCGGGAATTTTGTTCTGGTCGTGCCTCAGCCTGCCGTTTGGAATCATTTCGTACGCGAATGCTTTCGTGGCTCA
>JAYTXB010001216.1:0-1563 GCA_043743205.1 Schlesneria sp. | reverse complement strand
CTTGTGGTACATCAGCCGCAGGGCGCTAGCCCCGGTTCGATTTCGCTTAACCGGGGCTAGCGCCCTGCGGCTAATTTCTGCGGGCCAACACGAATGGCGGAGAGCCGAAGTTGTTCAGTGATCAGTTACGACGAGATATGGGGCCGCTGACGAGATATTTGTACGGACTGCTTCTGATTGAAGCGAGCAGGTTTCGGCAACGTTGACACCATGGCCGGATGATAGCCGCTTGGTGACTCGTGCCGACCATACCTGACGCGGCCCAAAGTGAGACGCTTGCAAGTCGGTGTGGAAGACTTTCAAAGTCACAGAATACTGCGGAAGTTAGGCGCTCAGAATGTGCGGGAGAATGGCTCAGTTCATCCCGTGCGAGGGATCAAGGTGGGAGAGGCAGGAGACACGCCACACGGACCAGCACTCAGCGACGGCACGTGTCGCTTCAAAACCCGTCGTCGCGGCTTGCGTTCATGCAGACCTTGGTTGAGAATGCCGTCGCCTTCCAGACCCCGCCTCATCCTGCTTCGCACGGCTCTTCCATTCATTCATGTACGACGAACTTTGCATCCTCAGTGGCCGAGCCAACCCACCGCTCGCGGCTGAGATCGCCGCCTACCTTCGAGTCAATTTGGGAGCGGTCGAGTTGGGGAATTTCCCCGATGGAGAAATCTCCGTCCGACTCGATCAAAACGTCCGTGGGCGAGACGTGTTTCTCGTCCAACCGACCGGCCCGTCCGTCAACGAAAACTTGATGGAGCTGCTGATTCTGATCGACACGTGCAAGCGTGCGAGCGCGGCGCGCATCACAGCCGTCATGCCCTACTTCGGCTATGCGCGGCAGGATCGCAAAGATATGGGTCGCGTGCCCATCACGGCCAAGTTGGTCGCGAACCTCATCATTAAAGCGGGTGCCGATCGTGTGCTAGCGATGGACCTCCACGCGGCGCAGATTCAGGGTTTTTTCGACTGCCCCGTCGATCATCTCTACGCGGCGCCGATCCTTGATGAGTACTTCCGTTCGCTCAATCTTCCGAAAGAGAACCTCGTCATCGTCAGCCCCGATGAAGGGAGCATCAAACGCTCGCTGCAACACGTCGATCACTTGGGGGGCAGCTTCGCCATCGTCGATAAGCGCCGTGCGAATGCCTTCGAGACTCGGCAGGAGAATCTGATCGGTGGCCCCATCGCAGGCAAGACCGCGCTCATTTTCGATGACATGATCACCACTGCCGGTTCGATGGTGGGAGCCGTCAAGACGGTGTCGCAACACGGCGCGAGTCGCATCTACGTCGGAGCGACTCACGCCGTCCTCTGTGGTCAGGCGACGGAGCGTCTTCGTGAAGCCCCGATCGAAGAAATCGTCGTCTCCAACAGCTTGCAAATCCGTCCCGAGCAAATGCTCCCCAATATGCGTGTGATCTCGGTGGCTCCGCTGCTTGGCGAAGCTATTCGCCGCATTCATCGCAATCAGTCAGTCAGCTATCTGTTTGATTAACCTCGTGACTCTGAACAGTCGCGCTGCGGATGTTCGCGACAGGTTTGAGGTCGCTCGCTTTGCGAGGCCCG
>JAYTXB010001215.1:0-5252 GCA_043743205.1 Schlesneria sp. | reverse complement strand
CACGCGACTGACCGCGACCGGCTCGGTCTTGGGGACGCCGCTCTACATGGCTCCCGAACAGCTCATCAACCCGAACTCCGTCGATCATCGAGCCGACATCTTTTCGTTGGGCGTCGTTTTCTACGAGATGCTCACGGGCGAGTTGCCGATGGGCCGCTTCGCTGCGCCGTCGGAGAAGGCGCTCGCCAACCAGAGCATCGACCATCGCATTGACGAAGTCGTCCTGCGCGCACTCGCCAAGGAAAGAGAACTCCGCCAGCAATCGGCCGGTGAGATGAAGACCGAGGTCGAAACGATTTCGGCCAGCCCGCGACGAAACATAGTCCCGCCAACGATTCCCGCCAACAGCAGCCCCGAGACTCCAGTGCGTTCCAAGAACACGAGAGAGCCTAGCGTTCCAAACTGGCTGCTCACGGATATCGGGCGAGTCCTCATGGCACTCCTCGTGATTAGTGCCCTGAGCGTGGGCATTCCAATGCTGCTGATGGTCGCCGCAGCACCAATCGTGATTCTCGACTTGGTTGTCTTTGGAACCGTCTTCAATAGCATTGCACTCAACTGGAAGTCGGGACACGCTCACAGTACCGGAACGTATACCGCGTTCGCTGCGTGCGCGATCGTCGATGTCATCTTGCTTTACGCGGTCTGGCGTCGTTGGCTTCGCCATTTCTCACCACGCCGCGCGGGAGCGTTCTTTCACTGGCTACTCCAGCCTGCGTCTCAGGAACCGGTCGCTTCATCGGAGCAGACCAGTTCCGCCAAACCCAAGCCAACTCCCGACAAGGTAATTCCGAGCGAACAAGTCGCCTCACCGAGAACGGAGTATTCCAACCCGAGTACTTCGGTCACGACGGGCACCAGTTCGGGACGAGGTGGCTGGTGGGCGTTGGCTTCGCTCTTCATCGGCACCCTACTCGCGGTGTCACCGCGGATCGGATTCGCAGTCGATCCGAAGAACGTCCCTGCCCCTCCATCACCGGCATGGCTCGCATTCATGATCGCGCTGGTGACGCTGTTCACAGTGGGAGGAACCCTCGGGCCAATGTGGCTTGGCTGGCGGCACCTGCTTCGCCAGCATCGCGATCACAGCCGCAACGGCATCATCCCCGCGTTGATCGCCGCCTACTTTTTACTGCTGGCCGTTCTCGACCTCACAATCTTTTGGGGAATCTTCGCGTCTCTGGAACAGCTTCGCCGCCAATTGAATCCGCGCGAGGTCGCCGCCTTGATGACACTCGCGCAGTATGCGGCCACCGTGCTCTGCCTGCTCGTCGATGGAACGATCCTCTACGCGACCTGGTGCTGGACGACGCATTCGCCGCTGAGACTTCCGTCGAGCGTGAAGTCCTCGCGACTTTGGTCTCCCGTCGCGTTCGTTGTTGGTTGGACGTTGTTGTCCGTGTTCGGAGGGTGGTGTGCGTTCGAGGCCGTTCAGTCCTACGGGCGGTACACCTTTCAGCGAGTTGATGAGAGCGTCGATTACCTCGCACCCAAGTCCGGCGGCTACGTCGTTCGTGGCGGAGTGATGAGCATCACCTCGGGACGCGGAATGCGGTCGAAGCCGTTGCCCAGCCGAGCGCTGTAGGTCATGTCTTTCATCAGTACATCGGAGACCAACCGCCTCTACGCCAACGCAGAAGTCGAGCTGCCGGGAATGCAATTGCGTGCATTGCACCCCACCAACTCGTACGACAACTACGAGTCGTTGACGGAAGAGACGCTCCTCGCGCGGATGCGGCACGCGGGTATTGACGTGGATCGCCTCGAAGTCGCTGCGGAAGCACGATCGCTCGTCCTGACCGCTCAGCGTTTGAGCGATGCTCTCCGGCGCGGTGAGCAACTGAACTTGGCACTTCATGTTGATCGTCAGCACTGGATTACGCACTCACGCGTCAACGACACTCGGCCTGGGTTTGTACGCCACGGCTGGGATTTCACAGAACGACTATCGAACGAAGAGTTGAACGTTCGGGTGAATCAGGACGATGCGCTGCTCGCCATGAGCAGCGCGACAGCGTTCTGGCTGATCGGCCTCGCATGGCTGCTCGGTCGCAGACGTGTTCGCATGACCGACGGTGCGATGACGTTGGTTGGGCATTCGTCCGAGTCACCGTGGCCACGACGTTGCCGTTGGTTGTTCGGAAGCTTTGCCGCTCTGGTCGCCGTCGCTCCGCTGTTGCCTTTGGTGTCGAGGGCCGTCAGATTCGGTTTCTCGCAGCCGTCACTGGTCACGGCATTGCCGCCTCAGCCTCTCCCGATCGAAGGGCGTACGGAAGAACCTAGCCCAACAATCCCAAACGCCAAACGGCCAAGTACGACGATGTGCGCCGCCGTGGCCGAAGCGAAACGGCTCGGCTTGATTCGTGTGGCCGATTTTTCCAGCGAAGTCAAGACCGTTCATCAGCCGATCGGCCTGACAAATGGCCCGTTCGAGGTGTTCGTCGATCCCCATTTCTCCGCGCTGGTCCGCTTGACCGAATCGACCAACCGGCTCGTCTACTCATACAAACGCGGGCCAGACTTTCGCAGTTCCACAACCGCCATCGCGCCGTATCCCTGCGACTACATCGCCTGCGATTGGACCTCGGGCAACGACAAGCCGCTCATCTTGGGCTACGTCCTGCCGCCTGGCGCATACGACTTCCGCGCTGATGCCGAGACGAGCAAGCATCTCAACACGGCCAGCAGTGGCTCACGCGCGGAACTGGCGGCGGGGGCTTGGAAACTTGTCCCACGATCCCTCCAGCAAACGTCAGCTACGGAGTCGGACTGGCAACAGGCGACGCAGGCGGCTCACGTGCGGATGAAGTTTGTGCCCAAGTCGATCTCGAAACTCGAAGTGCCGGATGAGTGCCTCGTCGTGCTGACTGTGGATTCACGGACGGTTTTCACTCGCGAGGGTGGCCGCTTCACGAAGTGGGAACTTCCGACGACGGAGCCGATCCGCGAACTGCGCGAGGCAATTCATTCGACAGGAACCCTCGACGCTCAAGTCGATGTGAAGGAACTGCTTGACCTCGCTCATCGCGCGGTTCGCCAACAGAACTGGGAGGAACTTCTCAACTGCCTGACCGACGATTGTCGCAGCGAATGGATGTTTGAAATCACGTCCGGGTGCGAGTTGGCGTTGGCACTGCTCCAAGCGCGAGGCAACGTCACCGAGCCGAAGTCGCTGGCCGCGATGAGTACCCTGATGCAACTGCAACAGGAACTAAAGAGGTTCAAACGCGAGAGTGATCCGTTGGAGGCCAAGCGACTCGACCTGCGATTCAAGAGCTACTCCACGTTGTCCGCAGCCGAACAACGCCAGTTTCGGATTGATGTCTTTCAAGCCAACTACACGAACGTCGGAACCCCCAGTACCTACAATCAAGATCAGCGTCGCCTCGCCACGACCGTACTCACCTTCGTCCAGCAACTGAACGAGTCTCAATTGGTTATCGACCTCTCCACCGTGTCCGACTTGCATGTCGAAGAGGACCGAGCCACCGGCACCTGGATCGCAACTGATGGCAGGCGAATTCCTGTTACCCTGCGGCGCGTTGGTAATCGCCTCGAAGACGTTCGTTGGAAGATCGACTCGCTCATCGGCAAGAGCGTGCAGGATACTCCGTTCCCCGGCTTTCCCATCCCGGCTGGCATCATGCTTGAGGGCCAAACCGACTCTCCTCACAACGCTCCCGCCGATGCCACCGTTCCCGAAAACACGACTCAGGCGGAAACGCCGTAACGCTCGAAGTGAGAAACGCGGTTTCACCGATACCGCGCGCGGCCCAATCTGCCTCGGTGATACCTCGCGCGGCCACGAGTGATGTGTTATAGGCGAGCCGCATGCCGTAAGGCTGCGGGTTCTTGATCGCCGCAGGAAACCCGCAGCCTTACGGCATGCGGCTCGCCAAAGCCTCATTCGTGACCGCGCAAGGCTGTTAATTCCCAGACCCTCCAGCGCCTGCTCCGAATTGAAGCGCCGAGACAGTTCGCGCACCGCAAGGTTGCTGATTCGTAGGCCCGTTCCTTAGAGTCCCCGCCGTTGTGAGACGAACTGGTTCACTCGGTTGATCACTCATTTGGGAATCCGCGTCATGCCCTTGCCACGCCTGCATCTGCCCGCTCGGTCTTGGTCGCGCCGCGAGTTCTTATTGGCCAGCGGCGTGGCGGCTGTGTCTTGGCCGATGCTGACCGGCCCCACGTCCGCGATCGCCCAAAAGGGTGTGACGCTGCCGAGCTATCCGTTCACGCTGGGTGTGGCGTCGGGCGATCCCTCACCGGACGGCTTCGTGTTGTGGACGCGACTCGCGCCGCAGCCGCTCGAAGGAGGCGGAATGCCTCCGACGAACGTCATCGTCGATTGGCAAGTCGCTGACGACGAAGCGATGACGAAGATCGTTGCGCAGGGCACGGCCATCGCCGCGCGAGAACTCGGGCACTCGGTCCATGTGGAAGTCGCCGGGCTGAAGCCGGGACGCTGGTATTGGTATCAGTTCCGCGCGGCGGGTGAAGTCAGTCCGAAGGGGAAGACCCGCACGGCACCCCGTACCGATGAACTTCCCGATCGGCTGCGGTTCGCCTTCGCCTCGTGCCAACATTTTGAGAGCGGCTTCTTCACTGCGTACCAGCACATGGCCCAGGAAGACCTCGATCTGATCGCTCACCTCGGCGACTACATCTACGAAGGAGCGGGCAAGGAGAAACAAGTGCGACAGCATGTCGGGCCGGAGCTGCACACGTTGGAGGACTATCGCAACCGACACGCTCAGTACAAGACCGACCTCCACTTGCAAGCGGCTCACGCGATGTGCCCGTGGCTGATGACGTGGGACGATCATGAGTTCGCCAACAACTGCGCGGGGGCGATCTCCGAGAAGGCCGACGAGTCCCCCGAGACCTATCTCTTCCGCCGCGCGTTCGCCTACCAGGCGTTCTACGAACACATGCCGCTCCGCCGGGCACAGCTTCCCAAGGGACCGGACTTGCTGCTCTATCGACAGGTCGCGTTCGGTCGCCTCGCGGGCTTCCAGATTTTGGACTCGCGCCAGTATCGCACCGATCAGCCGTGCGGTGACGGCAACAAGCCACCCTGTCCCGGTGTCTTCGATCCGCAGGGAACGCTGCTCGGAGACGCCCAGGAACAGTGGCTCTACAAGACGCTCGATGCTTCCCCCGCCGCGTGGAACGTGCTGACTCAGCAAGTGATGATGGCCCGTGTTGATCGTGTGGTGGGTGAGGAAAAGGCGTACAGCATGGACCAGTGG
>JAYTXB010001214.1:0-1532 GCA_043743205.1 Schlesneria sp. | reverse complement strand
CGGGACCGCATGATCGACCGGCCCGACGAGCGGCGTTCCCTGCGCGAGGAGCATCGGCACATCGGCCTCACGATTGTTGCGACGGTTCACGGCAAACGTGGCTCGACCTTCGCCCATTTGCAGCCGAGCCGGTGCGAGATTGGAGAGTGCTTCGCCCACCATCTGCACCGACTTCGTGACCATCAGCGCCGTGTACTCATTGACCAACTCGACCTGTTCGGCGTCGATCGGATAGTAATCCACAAGATCATCGCCGAGCCTTGGTCCGCAGTGATTGTGCGAGAAAGTGAACATGACTTGCTTACGCTTCAGGCCGAACTTCTGTTCCATCTGCGCGAACGCGAGGTCGCTCATGACTTTGGGAACGCCTTGGAAGTCGCTCGTGATGAGGACGGCGCGATGGCCGGCCGCGTCCTCCAACGCCAACGCCTTCATCCAGAGATCGTGCAGCTTGCCGTCAGGGGCACGCTTCGATCCATAGCCTGCCAGCCAGACCGACTTCTCAGGCGTGATCACCGCTTTCGCGATCCCCGCCTTCCAGCCGGTTGCTTTTTGAGCAGTGGTCGCGGCTTGCTCTTGAGCTGTCGTCATTGAACCACTGAGCACGATCAGCACGAGGGCCGCGTGAGTGGCGAGTCGCTTCAAAAACAGAGGGCGATCATTCGAGAACAAACGCCGACAGACGGTGATGAGAGACATGCGCTTTCCCCGAGAACGGATCGGATTCATCAAAGTAGGATGAGCACTCTTGCCCGTCTGTCTTCGGCGCAACGCTCTGTTCGAGAAAGGCGGACGGGCAAGAGTGCCCATCCTACAAATGACTGCGGCGGTAGCGCAGGGCGGGCATGGCTCACCCTGCGTACACCGCCGACAGTGAGGTTCGCGAATCAGCTCTTAATCGGAGCGGCTAGGCCGATGTTGATGTAGGCGTGGACGTGCGGAGCGCCGCGGAAATGCCAGACGAACGACGGACCTTCGACGCGCCACATGTCCCACACTTTGTCATTGCCGAGATCGCCTTGCTGATAGAAGGCCATGTGCAGCTTGTCGATGCCGCCGGTGGACTTCACGATTTCCATCGCTTCGTCGGCGTCCTCTTGGCGGTACGGGGCGAGCAAAACTTTCAGAGTCTTCTCGACGAGTTGCTTCTGGTCGGCAGAGAGTTGGCTGACGCCGATCCCCGCGAACTTGCCTGCGTCACCTTGCAGCGTGACGGCGTCTTCCTTCGGTGCTGTGGCGACGAGTGCCAGCTTCGACTGGTTGGCATCGAGCGCTTTGAAGACTTCGTTGACCTGCTGCGTCTGATAGAGGAACAGGTTCTCCCTGGGGTCTTCTTCGCCGTGGCCGTAGACGATCGGGCCACCGAACGCGGCCTTATCGACGCTGTTGCCATCGGCTCGCAGCGTGAGGTGTCGGCCGGTCAGTTCCCACTCGAACGCTCCAGCTCCCGGCTCTCCGAAGACCGCGATGCTGTAGGCGTTGATCCCGCCGTCGTCGAACTCCATCTGCTTGAGCAACCGCTCATAGCCATC
>JAYTXB010001213.1:0-13852 GCA_043743205.1 Schlesneria sp. | reverse complement strand
GTGACCGAACCGACGCCGAAGCGGATCGAAACACTGGTCCATGAGATCGCGATGAAGAAGCTGCTCGATGGCCAGTTCGACGAAAGCTCGCTCACGCTGAGTGAACTGGCTCAGGTGGAAGAGTCGCTGACGAAGTCGCTCGTCGGCATCCATCACGGTCGCATCAAGTACCCGGACGGCAGACCGAGCGTCTCCAAACGGAGCGATGCCGAACTGCCGAGCGTACGCCTTCCCGACACGCTGCCGCTCCCCGCGACGAAAGCCCAATGACCGACCTCGTACTCGATATCACCGACCAACAGACGTTCCTTGCCGTCGATCACGATCGCCTGCGAACGGCCATCGCGCGCGTGCTGACCGCCGAGCGAATCGACTCCGCCAAGATCAGCCTCGCGCTGGTCGATGACTCCGAAATCCATCGCGTCAATCGGGAGTTCCTCGGTCACGATTACCCGACCGATGTCATCAGCTTCCTGCTCAATGACGAAGTGGATTCGACCGACGAGTCATCCTGCGCGGAGTTGCCTCTCGAAGGGGAACTGATTGTCAGCACCGAGACCGCCCTGCGTGAGGCTGCGTCACACGGCTGGTCTCCCGCCGATGAGTTGCTGCTGTACGTCGTGCATGGGCTGCTGCACCTCTGCGGGTATGACGATCTCACCGATGAGGCGCGTCCGGTAATGCGGGCGCGCGAGCGAGAAGTCCTCGCCGGTTGGCACCTGATTCCCACCGGTTTGGAAGCGTGACCGCATGATGCTCTTGCCCACCTTCCTCGTCGTCTTATGGTTGCTCGCATTTTGGAGTGCCCTCGGGTGCGACTCCCTGCGCGACTTCTCGTACAGCCGACTCGAAGACCTTTGCCAACAGAAAGGTGTGCCCGATCGGTTCAGCCGCATCTTGAAAGAGCAGGGGCAAGCGTTGCTAGCGCTCGAGTTTTTGCTGACGAGTGTCACGTTGGTGTTGGCCGCGATGCTGTGTGTTTGGATCGGCTGGCCGAAGGTCGTGGATGGGACTGCACTGCATCGCATCGTGTGGCAGTTCGTGGCCGAGTACGCGGGTTTCGCGCTGCTGACGTTCCTCGCCGCCGACGTGCTGCCGTGGGCGATTGCGCGCGTCATGGCCGAATCGTTCCTCTGTCGTTGGTGGCCCGCGATTGAAGCCCTGCAAGCCGGTTTGCGTCCCATGCTCTGGATCGCCGATCAACTCGATCGCTACGTCCATCACCTCGCTGGCCGAGCCGAACCGCAGACGGACGATGCGTCGGTCTTGGAAGAGGACATTCGGTCGGTCGTCGAAGAGGGAGAGCGTGAAGGGGTGTTGGAGTCGGGTTCGACAGCCATGATCTCGCGCGTGATGCAGCTTCAGGACGAAGACGTGGGTGCGATCATGACGCCGCGCACTGAGATGCAGTGCGTGCCGGTCGATTGCATGTTGGAAGAGGCCCGCCTGCGGCTGATCGAGTCGGGCCACTCGCGAATGCCGGTCATTGGCGATTCGACCGACGATGTCGTCGGCCTGCTCTACGCGAAGGACTTGTTGAAGGCCCTCGAACCGCATCGCACCGGCGAACCGTTCGCCGTCCTGCGCGACATTATTCGTGATCCGGTCTATGTCCCACTGACGACGCGCATCCCCTCGTTGCTCGAATTGATGAAGCGTCAGAAGGTTCACATTGCCATCGTCAACGATGAGTACGGCGGTGTCGCGGGCCTCGTCACGATGGAAGATATCTTGGAAGAGATCGTCGGTGAGATCGCCGACGAGTACGACGAAGAAGATCAACCAGACGAAGACACGCACGCTGTCTCAGCATCGGTCGTCGAAGCCGACGGTCGTGTGCGTCTCGATGAACTCAACCGTCGCTACGACTATGGGCTGCCGCTGAGCGACGATTTCGACACGGTCGGCGGCTTCGCGTTCTCACAGATGGGCTGTATGCCGACTGTCGGACAAACGCTCGATTGGGAGCGGCTCCGCTTCACGATCCTCGACGCGGACGCCAGACGCATCCTGCGCGTGCGGATCGAACTGCTCGACGGAGCGCGTGCGAGCAACGACCAGGCGTGACGTGCGCAGGCTGATCCGGATGAGGAACAGTGTCTGTGGACCGGATCTCGCCCTCTGAGATCGCCGAATTGGCGGCTGCCCTGGGAACACCGGCCAGTTCGCAGGTCGTGCGGGATTGGTTGACTCAGGCCGGTCTGTCGTAACACACGATGGTAAGATTGTGACGCTCAGTTTCAGCGCATCGTCGCGCTCAAAGCCGAGTATCTCGGTGCGGGTAGTCCGGTTTTTTCGCTGGATACCAAGGCCAAACAAATTCTGGGCCAGCTCTATCGCAAACGTCGCGGGTGGACTCAGCAGGCATTCCAGTCGCTCGACCAAGACTTCCCCAGTTGGGTGACGGGCGTCGTGATTCCGTAGTTTATCTACGAGCTCGCTCGCAACCGTGGCCACTCAACATCGGCCTGAGTCACGACGCCACCGAATTCGCGTGCGGCAGCCTGCAATGAAACTATCGCGTTCAGCCTCAATAACAACGCTAGTTATTCCTGCGCGAGTCCTAACGGACAGTGGACTCGCTGCTGATCATCTTCAGGCGGTCACTCATTTGCTGGACGATCTCGGGATGTTCTGCGGCAACGTTCTTCGTCTCGCCGGGGTCCGTGATCAGATCATAGAGGGCTGACAGCGATTGTTTCTTTCCCTGGTCTTCAGTTGGAATCAACTTCCAGTTCCCCTGCCGCAGCGCCAACTTCTCCGCATGTTCGACGACATGATCTCGCCCGGTTTTGGAGTCGCCAAGTAAGGCCGGCAAGACATTGAAACTATCTGTCATGGTTTTGGCATCAGGCTGCTGCCCGACAAGCGAGCCGAGCGAAGCACAGAGATCTACTTGACTCACGATGGCTTCGGAGACGCCGGGCTTCACGCGGGCTGGCCAACTGGCGATGAAGGGCATCCGTGTGCCGCCTTCAAACAGGCTGTATTTCCCACCACGCAGCGTCCCTGAAGGCTTGTGCTGGCCGAGCTTCTCAACAGCGCCATCCTTGTAGCCGTCATCGAGCACCGGGCCGTTGTCGCTTGAGATGATCACCAGCGTGTTTTCGACCAGCTTGAGTTGCTCCAGCTTCTTCATCACCGCACCCACGCAGTCGTCAAACTGCACAATGGCATCACCGCGCGATCCCATGGTCGTCTTGCCGACGAACCGAGGATGGGGCACTCGTGGCACATGAATGTCGTTGGTCGCCAGGTAGAGAAAGAATGGCTGGCTCTGCTGTCGTTCGAGGAATGCCAACGCGTGCTTCGTGTAGGTGTCAGCCATGTCCTCATCTTTCCAGTGAGCCGCCTTGCCGCCTTTCATGTAGCCGATTCGACCAATTCCATCGATCACCGCGTAGTTGTGACCATGACTCCAATCCAATCTGAGCGAGCTGCGATTCTCGACACCATTCGGCTCTCCGGGGAACGCCTTGAAGTAACTGACTTCGATGGGATCGCTCTGGTCCAATCCGACCACACGATGGTTCTCGACATAGACGCAAGGCACGCGATCCGCCGTGGCAGCCATGATGAATGAGTAGTCAAAACCCACTTCCAGCGGGCCGGGCTTGATCTCGCCGTTCCAATCCGGTTTTCCATCGCCCAAACCAAGATGCCATTTGCCAACGATCCCGGTTGTGTAGCCCGCCTGCTTGAGCATGGACGGCAACGTGGTGCGCCCAGGCTTGATGAGTAAGGGCGCGTCGCCTCGCAGGATGTGGGCCTGTTTCTCGCGGAAGGAGTACTCGCCCGTGAGCAGCGAGTAGCGTGAGGGCGTGCATGTGGCCGCCGTACTGTAGCCATTGGTAAATCGCAGGCCGTTCTGGGCGACTCGATCGACATTGGGTGTGTTGACCGCCGTCGCTCCGTAGCAACTGAAGTCTCCGTAGCCGATGTCATCGCCGTAGATGATGACGATATTGGGCTTCTTCGCCGGGCCAGGAGCAGCATGCAGCCCAGCCAGCGGAATCAGCAGCAGGGCGACGAAGAGGCCAATGGTTCGGTTCGTCGTTGAGTCGATTTGGTGATTATCGATTTTCCCACCTCGTAATGTGATTCTGGCCTGTGTGTCGGCGATGGCGAGGCCGCCGCCCAGATCGTGACTCATCCCGCAGATATCGATCAGTGACCACGTTTCGTTGAAGGGATGAGAAACCCCACCTCCCGTATGTCGATTCGTTCGCTGGCTTCTGTCATTAATCCTGTCGTATGAACAGAAGCCCGCAAAGGCAACAAAGAAAAGAAAATGAACTCTCCACCATTCGTTTTGAAGTCACAGTTTCAGTGAGCCGCAAAGGGCTCGTCGCAGGTTTAGACCTGTCAGGAACCGGCGGCGAACGCCCAATAGAACTTGTTTTAGAGTAACCGAACACATCAGCCGGAACGCGCTAGCGTCCGGTTCTCGTCGTTCTCAGCAAACCGGACGCTAGCGCGTTCCGGCTAATTTCTAAAACCAGTGCCATTGGGCGTCAGCCCGCAGTTGGAAACGCTGGGATGGGTGAGCCGCGAAGCGGCGACAGCAGTGCCCAGCAGCGAAATAGTTTTTTTCTGCTGCCGCTTCGCGGCTCTCTGTCGTCACGGTTTTCCGCTCTGTGGATTATTCCTTGCGCGGGCTGAACTGAGACGTAGCCACACCTCGCCAGAGTGCGAGAGGGACGCTCGATCAGTCCACGATCTAGCGAAATGTGGCTACGTTCAAAGGTCTCACTTTGGGCCGTGCGAAGCAGTTACCTTGCGCGGGCACCAGTGAGACATTTGCCTCGTCCAACCGCGTGGGCAACGCCCCGCACGTTGATCGAAAAAACAGGCGCGAATGTCACTCACGCGCGGGGCGTTGCCCACGCGGTTGAACGGCTCAGGTTCGTCCGCGCGAGGTACAACACCCACGGCAGTTCGCTGCCGTCGCTTCGCGACTTGGACCACTAATCAGCGACGGCACCCACTTCGGAGTCCCCTGTTTCCTGCGCCACGAAAGACGCTCGCAAGTGAACTGGAATTGAGGTGAGCCGGGTGCCCTAAAGCGGCGGATTCTCAATGCCAATCAAAATTTCGAGCCTGCACGGCGTCTGATTCACTGGACATTCACTGGAAACGGCAAACGTGCGTGGCAACTCACTTCTGAGCCGCTGGGTTGCTTGTAAGAGTTGCACCGCTTCGAGCTGCGGTAGCCAGATGCTTGTAGTTTCTGCTCAGGTCGCAACCGGCTGATCGAGTTCGTTCCACCCGGAATGTTTCGCCAATCGACAGAGTCACCACGACCCGTGGCCCTTCGGTGATCGGCGGAACCGGCGCGAGACTCGGCAAACTCTGTTCCACGCAGGAACTCACCTCGCTTCCCTGTCAGTTCTGCCGGTTAGAATCTGGCATGTGTTCCAATCGACAAGACTCGTCCGGTGGCTTCATCCCGCAACCCCATCGCGGCATCCCGTGTGCATTCCTGCAATACCGCCGGAATGTTGTGAGCGCTGGGGTGACATCGGTTTGCGGAATCGACAGCGTCTGTTTCGCCGCTCATCGAACCGTCAGCGCGAGGATGTTGTCTCACCTGAGACCGCGTGAGGAAGCTATGCCCAATTGGAACTGGTGGGGAATCGTGATGCGACAATTTCATCAGACTGTTTGCGGCCTACTGCACAATTGCGACTACGTTAGAAGCCCGCAGCGTCGGCAAGAAGGCTCTCAGCTTGGCAAACATCAGGAATCTCTCGCTGACACCGCAGGTTACTTTTCTAAAGTAAGTACCATTGGGCTAACGCTGGCCACGCTCTGTGTCAGTGCGATGTCTTTTGTGCAAGCAGCAGACCCCCCCGCAGCCATCGCGCCGACGGTTGTTGCACCATCAGTTGCAGCGGTTCCAACGCCCCCGCCTGCGACCGTTCACACCGATGAGCAACGCCGTTCGGCCGCCGTCGCGCTCAACTACAGTCGCGCGGCATTGCATCGGATCCGCCGCAATCCGTCGGTACGTGTGATGGTCGAGGAGCAGGAGAAAATCCTGAATCATCTCAATCTGAACGGCATCGCCGACGAAGAGGTGATGAAGCTGTACTCGTCGGTCCTTGATGAGGTCGCTCAAGTCCAGATCGCTGACCGCGAACGCGAAGTGTTGCGAGAGAAGTATCGCCGCACGTTCAATCGCAGCATCGGCCTGAGTGCGTTCGAGATCGCCGCTCAAGTGGCGACCGTTCAATACGCTTCGGCCGTGCGCACGGGAGCCAACAGCTGGTGGGACCATCGCAACCAAACGGTGTCGAAGGAACTGGACCTGTGGCAAGTTGACAAGCGTCGCATGACTTCCGTGCTGGAGAAGTCGAACCTGTTTCTCGACACCTCGTGGAAGATGGCTCGCGCGAAACAGATTCCTGATCGCTGGCTCGTTCGTAACGATGACCTCGACAAACTGGAAGAAGCGTGGAACGAGAAAGACACCATCGTCCGGCTCCGTGTCTTGAAGCGAATGGAGTCGTTCATGGAATGTTATCCGCCGTATTACTACTACGTGGCGCGAACACAACAGTCGATGGGACAACTCTTCGCCGCGACTGAGACTTACGAGAAATTGGCCAAGCTCGGGACCGGCCACTTCCGCAAGGATGAGATGCTGGCGGCAGGGCTCGCCAATCGCGCGTTTATTCAAGCGTTCCTTGGTCAGCCAAGTGCTCCCCAAACCGCGCAGCAGGCATTGGAGTTCTCGACCGATGCGTGGGAAGCGAACCTCGTCTGCGCCTCCGTCTTGGAGAGATACGGTCGTCATCAAGAGGCGGAAGATGCGATCCTGCGAAACATCGACGTGAACTTGGAACGACCACAAAGCCGCATCGCGTTGCTCGGCGTTTACTATCACAGTGACAACCGCCCGGAACTCGCCGCCCGGCTGACGGACCCTGAGTGGGTGAGGGACATCTCCGCCGCGCAGCTCATGCTGTGTGCGGCCAAGTTGTCGCCCGCCATACCGCAACCGGTCACGGACCAACTGCAATCGTCGTTGCAGGGGACACCGCGACTCGTGTTCGGCAAGGATGACTTTGTGCTGTCGGCCAGCCCGAGTTGGCAGTTGCAGACCGCGACGATCGCGTTGCACATTGGCGATAAAACGTTCACGGCCCCGCGTGTCGCAGCCGGTCGCGATGCGATGCTGATCAGTTTCGACGGCATTGCCGAATTCGGAGGCCCGCTCGCACCGATCCACGATGATCGAGAGATTGCCGTGACGATCCGTTACCCCGACTCGGCCCCCGTCAGACTGACATTGAAGTCGCGCGGAACCGACTCGCGCACCGCGCCTGAGAGTTTGGGAGGCGTCTCCTTGGCAGGCCGGCAACACCCCATCTATCGAGTCTCGTCGCTCGAACAGAACGACGTGAAGTTGACCTTGCGCAACGGTCCGTCCGCCGACTTCACTGAGGTCACGATTCCGGTCTCTCGCGCTTCCGGCACACCAGTACTCAGCGAAGAAGCCCCCGACGCCGAAGGTCAAACGCTGACCACACCCACGCTCAAGGTTCCGGGAACCAACTCCTCAGGCCGATGACCCGCGGTCCCTTGGCCGACATCGTGGAAATGATCGACGCCACGAAGCACGTGTGGCTTGTTGTCGTCGTCAAGCTCTTTACAAAAGCGAACTCGGACGGCCAGCGGTACACGTCCGCAATTCGTTTCTTTGCCAACACAGACATCGCCTTATCAGAGACACAGAACATCCACTTCCTGACGCCCCAGAACTGCGACGACAAACCGGTCCCGCCGACTTCAAACATCACGGCAAACGCGAGCAGCACGAGTTTTCGGCAGATTCTAATCTAGGCTGGAGCGAACAACCTGTTGTGCTACTTTTGGATCGCGATGAAGCCCCACTGAAAAACGGTGAGGTGACGGTCGTCAAGATCGGAGATGTAGAACGCTACGTCAGTATGTCTCGCAGGACGTTGCCATGCACATCGGTCAAACGGAAGTCGCGGCCGCCGTAGCGGTAGGTCAGCTCTTCGTGATTCACTCCGAGCTGATGCAGGACCGTGGCCCACAGGTCGTAGATCGTGCATTTGTTTTCGACGGCGTAGTAACCGAGTTCATCCGTTGCGCCATAGATCGTGCCACCCTTCACGCCGCCACCGGCCAGCCAAACGCTGAAGCCGTAAGGATTGTGATCGCGACCGTCGCTTCCTTGTGAGAACGGCGTGCGGCCGAATTCTCCGGCCCAGACGATCAAGGTTTCATCAAGCAGTCCGCGCGTGCGCAGGTCTTGGATCAGCGCGGCAATCGGTTGATCGACTTGCATCGCCATCGCGCCGTGTCCCTGCTTCAGTGCGCCGTGTTGATCCCACGGATTCGCTGCTCCACCGGCACCGATGTTTTTTGTGAGGCAGCTCAACTCGATGAACCGCACACCGCGCTCGATCATCCGCCGCGCAAGCAAACACTGTCGAGCGTAGGCCGCCTTCTCGGCATCCGGTGAATCGAGTCCGTAAAGCTCCTGCGTCTGCTTGGACTCGCCGGAGATGTCGCAGAGTTCCGGCACGGACGACTGCATCCGAAACGCAGTCTCGTAGTTTTGAATTGCCGCTTCGACTTGCGCGTCGGCTGCGGTCTCGGCGAGAAACGGCGCATCGAACTGACGAGCGAAATCGAGCCGCCGGCGTTGAGCTGTCTTCGCATCACGCGGCCGAATGTTGCGGATCGCCTCGGCTTGATCGGCTTTCACGATCGAGCCTTGATGCTGAGCCGGCAGAAAGCCATTGCTGAAGAGACTGACGCCTCCATGCGGCGCGACGGCTGAGCCGCTCTGCAACACGACGTAACCGGGAAGATCGCGGTTCTCGGTGCCGAGTCCATACGCGGCCCAGGCTCCGGCGCTCGGATAACCCATGATCGGGAAGCCGGAGTGCATGAAGAAGTTGGCCTGCGCGTGCTCGCTCAGCGCCGATGTCATCGACCGAATCACGGCCAACTCGTCGGCCACCTTCGCGATGTGCGGAAACATGCTGCTGACCGGGATGCCGCTTTCGCCCGACGGTGTGAACTCGAACGGACTCCCCATGATCAGCCCGTTGTTGTTGAACATCGTCCGCTCGATCTTCACCGGCATCGGCTTGCCATGATCCTGCGTCAAACGCGGCTTCGGATCGAACGAGTCCACATGCGAAACGCCTCCGGACATAAAGCAGAACACGACATGCTTCGCCTTCGCCGCGTGATGCGTCGCCTTCAACGCGGCCCCGATGGGAAACGGAGTCGAAGCCGTCGCTGCCGACCGCTCCAACAACCCGGCCAGAGCAACTGCGCCAAAGCCGGTCGAGCAGCGCTGCAACATTTGCCGGCGAGAGAACTGCGGAAACGAAATCGTGTCGTTCAACATGGTTGAATTTCTAAGTAGGTCCGCGCTAAAAGTGATGTAGCCACGTTCGCCAGAACGTGGGTTTTTCCGTATTTCGCCCACGCTCTGGCGAGCGTGGCTACCCAGAGAGTCCTGGAATTCATTTCACAAACAGAAACTCTTGGAAAGTGAACATCGCCCGTGCGAGGTCGGTCCAGAGGGCTTTGTCGTTGACGGATTCGGAGATCGGGCCGAAGGCGGCGATCTGGGCTTCGAGGGCAGTGATGCGTTGCTTGTCGGCATCGAGTTGCTGGCGGTCCGCTTCGGTCAGTGCGGCGAGGATTTGAGATTCGGAGACGAAGTACGGAGCCGACTGCGATGTCGCGCTGATTTCTTCCGCGGTCAACGCGCGGTCGTAAAGCTGCGCTCGCAGGATGCGGCCAGCGAGCATCTTGTTGCCGCCAGCCGGGAGATGACGCACGCCGAAGCTGATGACCGACTCGCCCGCTTGGAATTCGTGCGGGCCGTTGCTCTTGTACGCCTTGCCATAAGGTTGCCCGTCGCGATAACCGACGATCTGGCCGTCGGCGTGATACGCGATCGCGACATGCACTGCGCGGTTCACAGCGTCGGCATCGGCTGGACCGTTGAAGGGCTGAGTCCGCGCGAAGTTGTTGCTGCCGGCCAGCCACTGTCGCGGAGCCTGCTCGGCGAAGACGATCGCATCGAATACGCCGCCGTCGCGGGACTGAATCGTCATCACGCCGCCACCATGTTGGTCGAGATTGTCGAGCTGCACCCACGCTTCGAGCGTCTTCTCTTTCAGCGATTGCTTGAGCGGCGCGGTGACGACGTGTGCTTGCTGATTGACGACGAGTGCTCCGCCTTCCACTTGTGCTCCGCTCTTCGCTTCACCATGTGCGGTGCCGACGACGTCTTTGAGATCGCCTTCAAATTCCCAACGACCGATCGGCTTCGGCACGACTTGCTCGCCAGTCGCCGACTTCGCTTTCGCTTCGGCGAGCAGTCGCGTGCGAACGGGATCAACGAGTTTGCGCACGGCCGTTTGTCGTTCATCAATCTGGCGTCGCAGTTCGGCAACTTGCTTCGCGGTCTCTGACAATCCCGCCTTCGTCTCGGCAAGATACGTTTGAATCTTGCTGACCTCGGTGGCTTGAGCCGGTCGCCCGAATGCCGCGACGAACATGCTGCGAATACGGTCCTCGTCGGACTTCTCTGCGAGGACTCGCGCCGCCCAGTTGCTGGCGAGCGATGCGACTCGGTCATCATTCATCAGTGTGAGCGACTGAGCCGGCACGTTCGTGACATCACGGCGACCGACCGTACTGAACGGCTCGGGGAAATCGAACGCGCGCAGAAACGGATCGAGCGCGTTGCGTTGCACTCGCATGTAAACGCTGCGTCGCGCCGAGTTGCCATCGACCGGCGCGCCAAACAGATCGCGGCTCAGGCTGCCGGAGACAGTCAGCAATGAATCACGAATCGCCTCGGCTTCGAGCCGCCGGACCTGTGCGTGCGAGAGCAGCAGATTGTCCGGGTCCAGTTGCTGAGCTTTCTCCGACGGACGGGATGTCAGTTGCCATGTCTTCGAGGTCACGAGCAAGCGAATCATCTGCTTGATCGAACCGCCGTCCTCCAGAAACCGCGTGGCGAGATGATCAAGCAACTCGGGATGAGTCGGCGCGTGACCAAGCCGTCCAAAATTATCCGGCGTTGCGACGATGCCTCGGCCAAACAGATGATGCCACAACCGATTCACGATCACGCGGCGAGTCAGCGGGTTGCTCGCGCGCAGCACGTCGTCCGCCAGTTGCAGCCGCCCGCTGCTTGTCGTTTGATTGGGATACGGCGTCGCATCGATCGCCTCCAAGAACCGACGTGGCACGATGTCACCCGGCTGCTTGTGATTGCCTCGCACAAACAATGCTTGCTGGCGAGCGGTGGTCTCTTCCAAACCGGGGACGCGCGTCGGCACGACGATCTCTTCTTCGAGCCGCCGGTATTCGGCAATCAACGGCTTTGCAGTCGCGAGTTGCTCCACGTCGTTCGGCAACAGCCCTTGCTTCAGACACGCTTCGAGCAAACTCGCTTGAGCATCGGACGCTGTCCCCGCCGACCATGCTTTGATCGCCGTCGTCACCGCCGCGACGAATTGATCAGCCGCCTCATCGAGCGACTTCGGAGACGCCTTCGCAGCAGCCTCGAACCACGGATCGAGAAACTCATGCGATTCCGGCGGCGCGGGTTCGCCCTTCTTGGTAATCAGCACTTCGCGCACGCCCAACCAGGAACGGGGCTCGTTGTTTGACTGCAACGGCGCGTCGCGACCGGCCGTGATCTCGACGTGCATGTCTTCCCCGTTCCAGTACGTCATGTCGAAACGATGCCACTGCCACTCTTTCTGCAAGTTGGTAATCGGGAAGACGACCCCGCTGCGCGGATAGTCCTGCATGACATACCGAGCGCTCGCGCCTCCCTCGCCGATGACTCGCAGCCACAGATCGTAGTTGTCGTCGAGATGCACATCGCCCGACGTCAGCCGCGCCGCATGTTTTGCACTCAACCGGTGCGAGTACACGCCTGCCGGATAGATGCCGATCAGCGCCGCATTGCCGTTCGTTGCGATCGCGAACTCCCCCGCAGGCGCAGGTTTCGCGTCCAATAACCCGCTGCCCGTGCGATTCCAAGATGAAAAGTCCGTAGCCACGCTCGCCAGAGCGTGGGCATTCGCCGCGGAGTTCTTTTGAGATTGGTTGTCGTTCGTGCGTTCTCCCACAGTCTGGCGACTGTGGCTACGGCTTGCGGACGACACGTCACTCACCTTCCATCGACGTAACGCTGATCGCTGAGCATGCTCCTCACGCTGCTTGAGTTCGTTCGACCAGGCATCCATTCGATGCTGCCACGCATCACCGAAGTTTGTCCCGTCATTCCGCAAGATCGACCACGAATGCAACACGAATGACGGCTTGTCGGCCTTCGTCCACAACCCGTTGTCAGACAGCAATTGCTCGCGCAGCTTCGTTGCTGATCCAAGCCACGCGTCGGCGATCGCCGTTCGGATCTGCGGCTTCAGTGCCGTGAGTTTTTCCCGATTGGCGTCGAGCTTCTCCGGAACATCAATCGCCGTTCGCCCCGGCCGGCACGAGCCGAGAATTCCGAACAGCGCGTAATAGTCCTTCTGGCTGATCGCATCGAACTTGTGATCGTGACACCGCGCACAGGAAACAGTCAGACCGAGAAACGCCTTTGAGAACGCGCCGATCTGGTCGTCGATGAATCGCACCTTTTCATCGAGGGCGTCGGTCGGGCTGAATCCGTGAAAGACCATTCTCCAATGGACCGGCCCGATGACCGACTCGTTGATGCCGAGTTTTTCATTGATCCGTGGCCGATCCAGCAGATCGCCCGCAATGTGCTCGCGCACGAGTTGGTCATACGACACATCCGCGTTGAGCGCCCGAATCAAGTAGTCCCGATACAGCCAACCGTTCTCGATTGTCGGATCACCCTCGGACCCGTGCGAGTCGGCATAGCGAATCCAATCCATCCAATGCCGCGCCCACCGCTCGCCAACGTGCGGACTGTCGAGCAGATGATCGACGAGTTCTTCAAATCCTTTTGGCTGTCCGACTCGTGTCGTCCAATGCTCGACTTCCTCCGGCGTCGGCGGCAATCCGATCACCGCGAAGAACGTCCGCCGCACGAGCGTTCGCGCATCGGCCGAATCACTCGGCTCAAGACCCTTCTCGCGCAGCTTCGCGAACACGAACCGATCGATCGGATGCGACGACCACTCTCTGCTGCCCGCCACATCGGGCGGCGCAATGCGTCGAACCGGTTGCAGGCTCCACCACTTCTTCCGCTTCTCCAGCACGGCTTCCCACGAAGTTGCCTTCGCGATTTCCTCGGCCGTCGGCGGTTTGTCGCGTGGATCGGGAACGCCCATCGCGATCCATTTCTCGAAGTCCGCGATGACCCGCTCGTCGAGCTTCGCGCTTCCCTGCGGCATCTTCATCCCCGGCACTTGATGCCGCAGTATCGCGAGCAACCGACTCTCGCCCGGCTTCTTGGGAACCACGATCGCGCCGCCATCTCCCCCTTTGAGCAACCCCGCGCGATCATCGAGCGTCAACGATCCCTCCGCCGTCTTCGCCGAGTTGTGGCACGAGTAACACTGCTCGACGAGCACCGGCCGAATGCGCGTCTCGAAGAACTCGACTTGCTCGGCCGTCGGAGCTTCAGCCGCAAGGCCGCGACTCGAGAGCGCCATGAGAAGATAGCTCAGCACCGCAGTGACTCGTTTGAATTGTTGCATCGTGAACCTGCTCTCGTGAAACTCGCTACTGTTGATTGAACTCATCCGACGCCTGCCGAGCACCGGCTCGAACGACCTGTCCGATGACTTCAAATTCGTCTTCGGGAACGCGAGACGATGGACCCGCGATGGTGATCGCCGCCACGGCCACTCCATGC
>JAYTXB010001212.1:0-1626 GCA_043743205.1 Schlesneria sp. | reverse complement strand
GGGGTTGTACGTGTCGAAGGTCGCTCCATCCGAGGAGTTGGTCCATTCGCCATTGATGAACAACTTCGTGTTGCCCGAAAATTTGGTCGCGGTCGGTGGGGTGGCCAGAGCGGCAGACATGCGGTTTCTCCAAAGGGGATTGAACGAGGGCGGACGCGACCTGCGGCAGCCCGAGCGGGCGGCAGGATACAAACAATCGAGCCGCATCTGAAAGGATGCGGCTCGCGCGAAGAGAACTAGTGCTACAGCGCACGTTGTCAATTCCTGTCCCCTCTCCCGCCCGTCTTCGGGGGGAGAGGGTTAGGGTGAGGGGGGATTAGATCACAGCGCGATGAAGTTGCTCGCGATGTTTCCCGCTGAGATTGTGGTGTTCGTCGATAGTCCCGTCTTTCGACTCATCAGCCCCCTCACCCTCTCCCCCGAAAAACGGGGTCGAGGGACAAAGCAGGCCGATCAGTTTTCGGACCAGTTGTTCACGTCGTCGCCAGCTCCTTCTTCATTCTGCTTGTTCGGCCCCGACGACCAAATTTTGGGTTTGATCGAGCCACTGGCGTACTCGTAGTAGAGCGGTTGGCCCCAGCTATCCTTGGGCTGCTTTTCCAAGTACGGGCTGGTTGGCTTGCCTGCGGCATCTTGACCGGCCTGAGTCAGCAGGTTCAGTGCTTCTTCGCGGGCCACTTGAGGGAACTCGCCGTCGTGATCGACCGCGAAGTTCTTGCAGGCGCTCTCCATCACGCCGATCGAGACGCGCGTGCTCTTGATCAGGGCCTGCTTTTGCGAGCCGATCAAGTTGGGCAGCACCATCGCGGCGATCACGCCCAAAATGGCCAGGACCAGCAACACTTCGACCAGTGTGAAGCCCGTGCGACGACCGACCGCGCGGGTCTGCTGGAAGCGGGTTGACTTAGAACGGGAATCGACAGGCACTGGGCGGGAGCCAATTGAGGCGGGCAGGCGAGTCATGGTAGGGCAGTTCTCCATTCATCAAACAGTGGGACGGGATGTGGATCACGCGCGAGGTTTCGTCTTAACGCGAAGTTGCAGCAGTCGTGATCTCATGGGGCGAGTCGCGATTGTAGCCGCCCTCGCGGCACAGATGAATCGCACGTTGCGACACGCGAGGGCAGTACTACTCTGCCTCGGCCGCGATTGTTGCAGACGCACCTGAATTCAAGCTTGATCGGAGGTTGGAGAATTCGGCATGAATCCGTTCACCGCCAACCGACTTTCGTTCAGGCAAATTCCAAGGGGTGCGTCGCTTCCAAAATGCGTCGCCGTACGTCGGTGACCGGGCCGACGTACTTCAGCCAGACAATGTCATCGGTTTGTGGCAGCAGGCCCACGGTTGTCCTGAGTTGGATCGTGGCGAGATAAATCGTTCGGCGGCTCGATGCAGATCATCGTGGAGGCATTGTGCTTTCGGATTGCTCCATGCAGCAGCGACAAAACGGCGGCCAAAATCAGAGGAGTCTCACTCCTACCAAGAAAGGATCAGCCGGAACGAGCTAGCGTCCGGTTAGGCGAGCGGCCGGGCGCTAGCAGCCCGTTGAAAAACTGTAGGATGGCCTTCTAGGCCGTCGTTTTTCTGCGGGAAATCGGACGGGCAAGATGCCCATCCTACGTTTT
>JAYTXB010001211.1:0-7276 GCA_043743205.1 Schlesneria sp. | reverse complement strand
CCCTCTCCCCCCGATGACGGGCGGGAGAGGGGACCGGAACAAGAAACCCGATGTCGTATTAGTTGGATTCAGCGGTTTAGTTGCATTCAGCGGTCAATGGCCCCGCGAGTTCCTTCAAGAAGAACAATCGGCCGGGTTGAGTCGGCATGAAGGTCGAGGGAATCCACGGTGTCGGTTCGTGGCGGAGGGTCATCCACAGTGACAGCCCTTGCCACATCATGCCTCGCCCAAACGTGCCGTCCGCGCCGCCGATGATCTTGTCGCAGTTCAAGAACAGGCCGGGACCGATCGTGTTGGCGAAGGCCGGGACCAACGTGGTGCGACTCTTGAAACTTGTCAGTGCGTTCTGCTCGACGGTGAGCGGATGCAGCTTCGCGCCGAGGCGATGCGTCTGTCGTTTCCAGTCGTCGGTCGAGGAGAACTCACCGGCGAAGTGGGGTTCCCAGAAGGCAATGTGACAGACGCGACCGATCCCGAAGATCACTCCCAGCTTGGCCCCTTTGCTCCGCAACTCACCGATCTTGTCCGAGTAACCGGGGAGCAACTTCTTTGTCGCAAAATTGCGTTGCTTCTTGGGGACCGTCAGCTTGCCCAGCGGCCCATAGAACGCTTGCTCCATCGCGTACTGGAAGGCTCCCGTGTTGGTTGATGGGAGAGTGTTCCCCGCCGCGTCGCTCCACTCGTCCATGTTGAAGCCGTGAACGTGTTCACACGAGACGCCCCATTCCGACAAAAAGTAAACCGCCCAGCGATACATCCCCATCGGTCCCACGGGCAGGATCAGCGCGAGTTGCTCGCCCGCATCGCGACTCTGCTTGATCGTCAACGCGATCTCATGCCCGAGCATCATGTCGAAATCGGCGAGGCTTCCGCACGGCATCAATTGGAACTGCTTGTGCCACCACTTCTGACGGACGGTCACGTTGGCAGGATCGGGATCGACGCAGGCATCAATCTTGTGCAAGTCCCAACCGGCGGGAAAAAAACCTTCCATTAGCGAACCAGACAACGTGCTGAGCAAATCCATCGACGAGTCCTCTTCAAAAACAAACGATTAAAAGTCACCCGCAACGTGAGCGAGGGGGCGGGGGGCGGGCAGCAGGCCAAGTTTGACGCGGAGATATAACCCGCATGATTCATGCAGAACCACGGAAAACACGGAAGTTCACGGAAGGGATTGAGTTGAGGGACGACACTGATTGACAACGTACCTTTTGCGAGGAAATACCTTCACAGATCACAACCTCTGCCGCCGCTTTCCTTCCGTGCATTTCCGTGTTTTCCGTGGTGAATAATTTGGGCTAAACGAAAGTTCGGCGCGGGCCTCCTGACCCCGCCGAAATGCCCGACCGAAGGTCTCCTTTGCGAAAGTGGCCTCTGCCCCTCTACCGACACCAGCCACATTCAAACCAATGCGCGGGGCGAGTTCTTACCAAATTGCGATGCTCGACGAAATCGAGACGCTGCAATCCTCGCTGCGACTGCGATCTCGAAACGCTTCCGGCTATCATCCGCCCGCGCCGCAGAACTGATCGTCAACTCGTTGCTCGTTGACGACCGCGCTTCAACACTTCGCAGAGACCACCGCATGACGCCTCCGGAACCTTTTCGCTATCGACGCCATTTCCCGTGGCTCCACATTTTTCGCGCGTTCGGCATCGCTCTCGCGCTGCGGCAGCTTCTGTTGAGTGGCCTCGCGCTGGCCACCATCGCGCTCGGGCAATACCTCTTCACGGGGTTCGGTCTGAGTGAACCAGCAGCGCCTCAGCCCGCTCGCGGTCGCACGGCTCAGATCGCCGAGATTCTGAACGAGTCGCCTCAAGCACCACCACGAACAGAGAACACACCGCCGAATGAGCCGGACCAGTGGCAACAGCGGTTTGGGGCGTGGCCCAAGGTGCTGTTCGCTCCGTCGGTTCGACCTTGGGGCGACGTGCTGTTCTCCGCGATCCCAATGTTGAGTCCCACCACGTCGCGACTGAACCGCGTCCTCGCGCTGCTTCAGTTCGCGTGGGCGATCTCCGTCTGGTCGCTATTCGGACTTGCGCTCTGTCGGCTCGCTGCGATCCAAGTCGCACGCGATGAATCGGGTTCGTTCCGACGAGCGACTCAATATGGAGTGACTCGCTGGAAGTACGCAGTCGCCGCTCCGTTGATCCCACTGGCAGCAGCGATGATCGTGCTGTTCGGCGTGATGTGTCTGGTGGTGCCGAGTCATCTGCCGCTGATCGGTCACGTCTGGCTGTACGCCGCGTCTCCCGCACTCTTGGCGGGAGGTTGTGCCGTGATCGTTCTCTTACTGACCGCCGCGCTCGGCTGGCCCTTGATGATTGCAGCCATCGCGGTGGACGACTGCGACGGATTCGGCGGCCTCAGTCGTGCATATAGTTTCTGCACGGGACGCCCGGCTCACGCGATCGTGTTCGCCACGGTGGCAGTAGCGTTCGCGAGCTTCCTCACTCACGTCACTTCCACACTCTTCGCAACGGCCACCCTGCTGGCTCGCACCACAGCAGCCATTGCCACTAGCCACGTAACACACCTTGAGACCGTCTCCCACGGTTGCGGTCTCGTCGCACACGCCCTCGAAGAGACCTTTGCAATCAGTCTCTTCTGGACCAGTGTCACACTCGTCTACATGCTGCTGCGAGCCGCCGTCGATCAGCGACCACTCGACCACCTCGCCCCCGACGAAACCGAACGTCCGCCTCGCACTCCCCTCCCCGTCGTCGGCATCCCTGCCACCGATGCGGCGAATTCTGAGAGTGGTCCCGAGGCTTGAATCAATGTTTCGACGAAGACCTTATGCGTTCACTGTTGAGTATTCGACCGGCCCTCTTCTTGAGCGACTCCGCATTGTTCGTTGCGGGGGGGGCAGTTCTAATGCGGTCGATTGGAGTTGGCTGATTCTAAGGGACAGCTAGCAACGATTCCCTCCGTCTGATTGAAGTTGCCCTGCCGGTTTCCTCCTCGTGTGAGTCTCGCCGCCATGCCACGTGTTCACCTGTCATTGATGCTGCTGGGAGTGATGGTCTTCGGAGCGAAACTGCTGCCGCAACAGAGTGCGTTTGCGCAAACCGCTCCTGGCGCGGGAGGCACGCCGATCGACTTCAGTCGCGACATCAAGCCGATCTTGTCGAACAACTGCTTCTTCTGTCATGGCCCCGATCAGAACGAACGCAAGGGTGGGAAAGACGGGTTGCGACTCGATACCGAAGCGGGAGCACTGGCCGATCAGGGCGGAACGTTTGCCGTCGTGAAGGGACAGCCGGACAAGAGCGAGTTGGTGCGTCGAGTCACCTCGACCGACCCCGACACACAGATGCCGCCCAAGGCGACCGGCAAGCGACTCAGCGAGCGTGAGATCTCGCTGCTCAAGGAGTGGGTCAAGCAGGGTGGCAACTACGCGACACACTGGTCGTACTCGAAGCCGGTTCGTCCGGCGGTCCCCTCGGTGAAGGATGCCGCATGGGCGAAGAACGACATCGACCGGTTCCTGCTGTCGCGGTTGGAGCGTGAAGGACTGAAGCCGCTTCCCGAGGCCGACCGGCACGCGCTCATTCGTCGCGTGTCGCTCGACGTGACCGGACTGCCGCCGACGTGGGTGGAGGTCGAAGCGTTCGTCAATGACACCGACGCGAACGCCTACGAAAAGGTGGTCGATCGACTGCTCAAGTCTCCCGCATACGGCGAGCATTGGGGCCACATGTGGCTCGATCTGGCGCGGTATGCCGACTCGGCGGGCTACGCCGACGATCCGTCGCGCACGATCTGGGCCTACCGCGATTACGTCATCAAGTCGCTCAACGCCAACAAGCCGTTCGACCAGTTCACCATCGAGCAAATCGCGGGGGACTTGTTGCCCGAACCGACCGATGATCAAATCATCGCGACCGCGTTCCATCGCAACACGCTGACGAACAGCGAAGGGGGCACGAACGACGAGGAGTTCCGCAACGTCGCCATCGTGGATCGCGTCAACACGACGATGGCCGTCTGGATGGGAACGACGATGGCGTGTGCTCAATGCCACACGCACAAGTTCGACCCGATCACGCAGGAGGAATACTTCCGGTTCTTCGCGTTCTTCAACAACACCGACGACGCCGATCGGCGCGATGAGTCTCCGCTGCTGATGCGGTACACCGAAAGTCAGCTCTTGCAGAAGACGCAGTTCGAGGGTGAGGTCGCATCGCTGGACAAAAAACTCGCCACGCCGACGCCCGAACTGGTGGCGGGTCAGACCAAGTGGGAGCAGTCGTTTCCGCTCGACTTGCAGTGGCAGATGACGAAGCCCGCCAGCGCGGCCTCAACGGGTGGCAGCGAACTCGTCATCGCTGACGACGCGAGTATCAAAGCCGCTGCCGCTGCGAAGACAGCGAAGTACACGATCACGATTCCGCTGGATGCTGCCGCCGCTCGTCCCGTCGGCGGAGCGACGGGACAACAGTTGACCGACAATGCGAACGTCAGCGCGGTAAGGCTCGAAGCGATCCCAGATGATTCGCTTCCGGGGAAGGGGCCGGGTTTCGCGGGTGGCAACTTTGTCGTGTCGAAGCTCACGGCCACGATTCAGCCGCCGGACGGAACTCGACTGACCGGCCGCATCGTGCGGGTCGAGAATCTCAACAAGGGAGCGTTCCTCCATCTGGCCGAAGTGCAGGCGTTCAGCGGTTCGGAGAATGTCGCTCGAAAGGGTGAGGCCAAGCAGGTCAGCACCGATTACGACGGACCTCCGCAACTGGCGATCGACGGCAACACCGACGGGAACTATGCCGCGAAGTCGGTCTCGCATACGGGGGCGGCCGACAACGCGTGGTGGGAGGTCGATCTCAAGGCCGATCAACCGCTCGACCGTATCGTGGTTTGGAATCGCACCGACGCCGGGACCGAAGCGCGGCTGAACAACTGGCGTGTGGCGGTGCTGAATGCGAACCGCGATGTCGTGTGGGAGTTCAAAAGCACGGACCTCATCAAGCCCTCGCGCGAGTTTTCTCTCAGCGGTGTGCGCGACGTGAAGTTCGTCGCGGCCTTTGCCGATTTCGAGCAACCGACGTTTGAGGCGAAGAACGTGATCGACGGCAAAGCCAACTCGGGCTGGGCCGTCGGTGGAGCACTGGGGCAGCCACATGCCCTCACCGTGATCGCCGCCTCGCCGGTCGAGGCACCCGCCGGATCGAAGCTCGTCGTCACCATTGACCAATCCTCAACGTTTGAGTCTCACGTCCTCGGCAAGTTCCGTCTGAGTTGGACCAATGACACGCGGGTGGCCGAGTTCGCGAAGACTCCCGCGCCGATCCTCGCTCTGCTCAGCATCAAGCCCGAGTTGCGAACCGACGCGCAAAAGCAGGAGCTGGCGAAGCACTACGTTTCGATCGCGCCGGAGCTCAAGGCGGATCGAGACAAGCTGGCAGCGGTCCAGAAGCAGCTCGCCGACCTCAAGCCGGCGATGACTGTTCCGATCATGAAGGAACTCGCCGAAAACCAGCGTCGCAAGACCAAGCTTCAATATCGAGGCAACTTCGAAGACCTCGGCCAGGAAGTGACCGAAGGGACACCAGCCGCGTTCCCTCCGCTTCCAAAAGACGCGCCGATGAATCGGCTCACGTTGGCGAAGTGGTTGATCGACTCAAACAACCCGCTGACAGCCCGCGTCATCGCGAACCGATTCTGGGAGCAAGTCTTCGGCATCGGCATCGTCTCGACCAGTGAAGACTTCGGCGCGCAGGGCGACCAGCCGTTCCATCCCGAACTGCTCGACTGGCTCGCCATCGAACTGGTTAATCGTCAGTGGGACATGAAGAGCTTCGTCAAACTCCTCGTCACATCGGCCGCGTATCGGCAGTCGTCGAAGGTGACGCCGGAACAGTACGAACGCGATCCCGACAACCGCCTGCTGGCGCGAGGCCCCCGCTTCCGCCTCTCTGCCGAAATGATCCGCGATCAGGCGCTGGCGATCTCCGGGTTGCTCAGTCCGAAGTTGTATGGTCCGTCCGCGAAACCGCCTCAGCCGACCGGCGGTCTCTCCGCCGCCTTCGGCAGCAGCACTGACTGGCAGACGAGCGCCGGTGAGGACAAATTCCGACGCGGCCTCTACACCGAATGGCGTCGCTCGAACCCGTACCCGTCGATGTCCACCTTCGACGCGCCGAACCGCGAAGTCTGCACCGTCCGCCGCTCGCGAACGAACACTCCGCTGCAAGCCCTCGTCACCCTGAACGACCCCGTCTACGTCGAGGCCGCTCAGGCACTGGCTCGCCGCATCGCCACCAGTGGTTCGTCCGCGCGGGAAAAGGCCCTGTTCGCCTTCCGCCAAGTGACCTCTCGCAACCCCACCGACGACGAACTGAACCGCCTCGTCAAACTGTTCGACTCATCGCGCGAGCAACTCCAAAAACAACCCGACCGCGCCCAACAACTCGCCACCGAACCGCTCGGCCCCGCCCCGAAAGACGCCGACATCCCAGAACTCGCCGCCTGGACACTGGTCGGCAACGTCCTGCTGAATCTCGACGAGATGCTGATGAAACGGTGAAAGTGAACGCACTACTTAGGACCGCTGCATCAACAACTGGCGGGATCGCTCTCCAGATCGAGATGATCCGGATGCCGTCTCTTGTTCTTCATCCGTGCTCCGGCCCTGCCATCAGTGCGATCGACCCAGCTCAGCGGCGACCCGCTTGGGGGCCGTCCGCTGCAACGCCTGGTTCGGCACTCTTGTGGAACGACAGAGCCAGCACCGCCCGCTCGCCGACCTCGATCTTGCGCCAGTTCACGAAGGCCGCGCACTCGACCACGGCGGCGTACTGCTCCGGGCAGCGGCGTGCGAAGTCACCCACATTCAGCAGTTCCAGCACGACCACCCCGCCGGGCGGGGCATGCACCGCAGTCATCCCGTCGGCTGGCTCGTCCAGTGAGGTCATGCAGTCGATCCAGGCGTTCATGTTGCGACCGTAGAACGCCGGAAAGCCGAACGCCTCTGCAAAGGCCGCGTGAAAAGACTCCCAGTCGCGGATGCTGCACGTGTCGAGTTTCACGACTGCCATTGGCTCGCCCCTCTGCCGCCGATCACCTGATTTGAAGGACATCCATCGCACCGAGGGCAGGGCCGGAGTACGGATGACCGCCAATGCCGCCCATTGTTGATGCGCCGATCCTTGTCCGGAAAACGAAAACTCCCCGGCTGCATGCGGCGACACAACCGAGGTGCTGTTGTTTGAAGCAAGTTCAAACTTGCGGAATCGTCTCTCTCTGAGTTCGCGGGAAGAATGGGAGG
>JAYTXB010001210.1:0-8493 GCA_043743205.1 Schlesneria sp. | reverse complement strand
ACTTCTAGGCGAAGAACCCGGGGCCTCACGGCACCCGGCTCACCTAGATCATCAAATTATTACCGCCAGTTGTTGATGCGCCGGTCCTTACTCCCACTTTCCAGATCCGGAAGTGATGGCGGACCCCTTCGTCAGTCGGGACCGTTCGAGTGCTTTATTCACCGACGAGAAATGTATTCGAGGTGCCATCAGTGATGCTGGCCAACCGCTCTTGGGCGATCCAGCCAGACGGGGCGTGGCGTGGACCACGCAGCGACGGCAACAGGCTTGAGGGAAAGAGCGTCAGGTGATTGGGACAATCCCACAATCCGTCACGTCGTTCTTGAGATGACCTCTTCGCGCCAGCCGGTTCCGCACTACCTGAATTGAACCCGCTCCGCGTCTGCCATATCGTGGCCCCACCTTTCCGTGCTCAATTCATCTCGTTGGAAGGAAGCCGTCATGCCCAATCAATTCACGTTGGAACAGATCGAACTGGCGGAACTCACTCAATCGGTGGATGACGGTCGCGCTGCCGGCGATCTGTTGAAGCTGCCGACTGCGTTCCGGACGGTGCTGGATACTCGGCTGGCCGATCTGAAGACGAAGGATGCGGCCACGCTGCTGACCGAAGGGGGGCGAGCCACCGCGTCGGGGCTGGTCCGAGCGGCTCTCGATCAACTCCGCACGCTGTTGCGGGACGGTTTCAACTTCATTCAGGGCTTGGGGAGCTTCGCGATTGACGATGCGACTCGGTTGGGTGTCTTCACGAGCTACGGATGGCAGAGCGGTCTGGTTGGTGACTTCAATGATGCGCGGATCGAGTCGCTGGCCAATCAAGCGCTCGCGGCCACCCCTTTGATTGCCAATCCGGCTCACCGGTATCCGGCCGCGTTGCTGGCGTTGATCACCACGCAGCTCGGCATTGTGAATGCGAATCAGCCGTTGGCGACGGGCGGCACGGCGCAGGCCGCGACCGATGCCCGCGACGCTGCGGCGGTCCTGCTGCAACTGGCCAATGCGCGCGTCCGGTTCTTCTATTGCTTCGCCAGCGACGAGCTCGACCAGACGCCCGAACTGGTGAAGATCGGCCGCCAACCGCGTCGCGCCCCCGGCGATGCCGCCAGTCAACCGTTACCCGCCGCCGTCGGCCCGGTGACATTCGCCGCCGCCGAGTTGACCCTGACCGCCCCGGCCCTGCCCGATCACGCGACAACGCTGCGCGCCTATCGCAAACCGGCCAGCGGCACCGCCGAACTGGCCGGCACGTCGGGGACCACCACCGTCTCCGTCGTCGAGCTTGGCCCGCTGACCGCCGGCGTCACCTACGAGTTCTGGCTCGTCGGCCACAACTCCCAAGGCGAAGGCCCGCCGAGCAACCATGTCACGCATGTCGCGACGTGATGAGGCCAGTCGGTTTGAAGTGAGGCCCATCCTGAAGTACGCCGTCACTGGTTCCCAAGCCGGAGCTTGGGAACGAGAAAAGACAAAAACGCATGAACAAGAAAAGCCTCAGCGAGCGCGACATCTGCACGAAGTTCATCACGCCTAGCCTTGTCGCGGCGGGGTGGGACATCGACACGCAGATTCGCGAGGAAGTTGGCTTCACGGACGGGCGAATTTATGTGCGCGGAAAAATTCACACGCGCGGCGAAAAGAAGCGGGCCGACTACATCCTCTACTACAAGGCCAACATCCCCATCGCAGTGGTCGAGGCCAAGGACAACAACCACTCGGTCAGTGCGGGCATCCAGCAGGCGTTGGGTTACGGCAAGACCTTGGACATCCCGTTTATCTTCAGCAGCAACGGCGATGCCTTTCACTTCCACGATCGAACAACCACGGACGGGCCGATCGAGACCGAACTCTCCCTCGATGCGTTCCCGACTCCCGAACAGCTTTGGAAGAAATACCGGGCCTACAAAGGGATCACCGACGAGATCGAGTCCGTCGTCGCCCAGGATTATTTCCTGGATGGGTCGAACCGAGTGCCCCGCTACTACCAGCAGACGGCGATCAATCGCACCGTCGAAGCCATCGCCAAGAACGAGGGAGGCAATCGCCATCTGCTCGTCATGGCGACCGGCACGGGCAAGACCTACACCGCGTTCCAGATCATCTACCGCTTGTGGAAGAGCGGCCTGAAAAAGCGCATCCTGTTTCTCGCCGACCGCACCGCGCTGATCGACCAGACCGTCCGTGGCGACTTCCGGCACTTCAAAGAGGCCATGACGGTCATCAAGCACAAGCAGATCGACACCGCCTACAACATTTACCTCGCGCTGTATCAGGGTCTGTCCGACAACAAGAACAGCGACGACGACGCCTACAAGCAGTTCAGCCCGGAGTTTTTCGATCTCATCATCGTGGACGAGTGCCATCGCGGCAGCGCCCGCGAGGACAGCAAGTGGCGTGAGATTCTCGAATACTTCCACGGAGCCACTCACGTCGGCCTCACGGCCACGCCCAAGGAAACCAAAGAGATCTCCAGTTCGGAATACTTCGGCGACCCGATCTACACCTACTCGCTGAAGCAGGGCATCGACGATGGATTCCTCGCCCCGTACAAAGTCATCAAGGTCACGCTGGATATCGACGCCGAGGGCTGGCGTCCACCGGCCGGCTTCAAGGACAAGGAGGGCAATCCGGTCGAGGACCGCATCTACAACCGCATCGACTTCGACAGACATCTGATCGTCGAGGAGCGCCGTCGGCTTGTGGCGCAGAAAGTCACCGAGTTCCTGAAAGGGAGCGACCGCTTTTCCAAAACGATCGTCTTCTGCGTGGACATCGAACACGCCGAAGGGATGCGGAAAGAACTGGCGAACGCCAATGCCGACCTCGTCGCCGCCAACCCCAAATATGTGATGCAGATCACCGGCGACAATGAAGAGGGCAAGCGTCATCTCGACGCCTTCATCAGTCCCACCGAGCTTTATCCTGTCATCGCCGTGACTTCCAAGCTGATGACCACCGGCGTCGATGCGCAGACCTGCAAGCTGATTGTCCTCGACTCGAACATCGGCTCTCCGACCGAGTTCAAGCAGATCATCGGACGCGGCACCCGCATCAATGAAGACTTCGGGAAGCACTATTTCACGATCATGGATTTCCGCGACGCCACCGCGCACTTCGCGGATGAGGGTTTCAATGGCCCAGCCATCCGGATCAAGGAAGCGGGCCAGGACGATGATATTTCCGATGCCGAAAACGAAACCGACGACACGCCCGTCGTGGACGAACTCACCGGCGAGGAAATCGACTTCCCGGAGCCTGAGCAGCCCGACATCACCCTGACCGATCCCTTGGACCCGCCGGGCCGCCGCCGCAAAGTGACCGTCAACGGCGTCGAAGTGACCGTCATCAAGGAGCGTGTCCAATACATGGGCGACGATGGCAAGATCATCACCGAGAGCCTTCGCGATTACACCCGCAAGAATGTGCTCAAGTCTTACACGTCGCTCGATTCGTTCCTCACGTCTTGGAAGCAGGCGGACAAGAAGCGAGCCATTGTTGACGAGTTGGAAAAGCAGGGCATCATCTTCGCCGCGCTCAATGAGGAAGTCGGCTCGGCATTCGATCCGTTCGATCTCATCTGCCACGTCGCCTACGAGCAGCAGCCGCTCACGCGCCGCGAGCGGGCGGAGAACGTGAAGAAACGGGACTACTTCACCAAGTACGGCGAGCTTGCCCGGAAGGTGATCGACGCGCTCCTCGACAAGTATGCCGACGACGGCGTCCTCGATCTGGAAAACCCGGAGATCATCCGGCTCGACCCGCTCAGCAAACTCGGTTCGCCGATGGAGATCATTCGCGCCTTCGGTGGCAAGCTAGCCTTTGACACCGCTCTCCGCACGCTCACCAACGAACTTTACACCGCCATTTGAAATGATCCCCAAACACGCGATGTCACACAAATCCCACACCGAGCTTGCCTCGCAGATATCAACTCAAGTCCCGGAGGGACGACCTAATAAAGCCGGGGGTGAAACCCCCGGATCGAAATCTCCCTATTGTCCTTAGCCCCGGAGGGGCGACCGCCTCCGAATTTGTCATCCAATTTGGTCGCCCCTCCGGGGCTTTACCGACTCATCAACCAATCTCCGGGGACTTTCGTCCCCGGCTTTATTCGATCGCCGCTCTGCGGCTGTACTTTCGGAATGACTTGTTTAGAGACCACCGAGACAAGTTCGCTTGTTTGAGGATTCGACCTTAATGCCCAACATCTCGTCCATTATCAAGAACGTCCGCAACATCATGCGGCAGGACCGTGGCGTCTCTGGCGACGCGCAGCGGCTGGAGCAGCTCGGCTGGATGCTCTTCCTGAAAATCCTGGATGAGAAGGATCAAGAACTCGAACTCATCCGCGATCGCTATAAGTCGGTCATCCCGGAGAAATTCCAGTGGCGGAACTGGGCCACCGACCCGGAAGGAATTACCGGCGACGAACTGATTCTGTTCATCGACCACCCGACGGATGGCCTGTTCGTCAATCTCAGGAACCTCAAGGCTCCTCACGCCGCGCAGCGAGCCGGCCTCGTCCGTGAGGTCTTCGATGGCTCGAACAACTACATGAAGTCCGGCTACGAGATGCGGAAGGTCATCAATCAGCTCAACGGCTTCGACTTCAACAACAGCGACGACCGCCACATCTTCGGCACCGTCTATGAGTCCATCCTTCTCGAACTGCGTGACGCCGGGAACAAAGGCGAATTCTACACCCCGCGAGCGATCACCCGGCTGATGACGCAGATGACCGCGCCGCGACTCGGAGAAAAAGTGCTCGACCCGGCGGCCGGCACCGGCGGCTTTCTCAGCGCCGCCATTGATTTCATCCGCGACAAGGAAGTCCACACGCTCGACGACGAGGCCATCCTTCAGAAATCCATCACCGGCTGGGAACTCAAGCCCGTCTCCTATGTGCTCGGCCTGACCAACCTCATCCTTCACGGACTCGACGTGCCGGACTGGCATTACCTCGACAGCCTCAAGACCGAATACAACTCGATCGGCCCGCGTCAGCAGGTGGAGGTGATCCTGGCCAATCCTCCGTTCGGTGCGAGCATCGCCGACGGCGTCGAGACCAACTTTCCGCAGTCGTTCCGCTGCCGTGAATCCGCCGACCTCTTCATCGTGCTCTTCATTCAGTTGCTCAAGCCTGGCGGACGCTGCGCCATCGTCCTGCCGGACGGCTGCATCACCGGCGACGGCTACAAGGAACGCATCCGCGAAAAGCTCCTGACCGATTGCAACCTGCACACGATCGTCCGCCTGCCGCAATCCACTTTCCACCCCGCCACCGTCTCGACGAACCTGCTCTTCTTCGAGAAGGGAACGCCCACGCAAGAAATCTGGTATTACGAGCATCGCCTGCCCGAAGGCCAAAAGAGCTACTCGAAAACCAAAGCCATCCAGTTCGACGAGTTCGCCCCGATGATCGAATGGTGGGACCAGCGCGAGGAAAACGAAGTCGCGTGGAAAGTGAAGGTCGAGGATTTGAAGCGCGGGTTTGATCTCGACGTGAAGAATCCGAACTCTATGGTCGAGGAGCGCGAACATACCGTCGAAGCACTTTTGCATCAGTTGGCGAAGCGACAGCAGAAGATCACTCAACTCGTCACTCAGTTGGAAACATCCCTCAAGGCAAACTGATCGTGACACGGTTAGCTGACTTTATTCGCGAAGAGTGCAATCCACTCGGCACGTCGGGAGCGCAGAACCTGCGTCTCATCGGTGTGAGCAACGAGCATGGTCTGCACGGTAGCTCGCGCGACACGTCAGACGATCTCTCTCGCTACCAGCGCATCGAAAGAAATTGGTTTGCCTACAACCCGATGAGGGTGAATGTCGGGTCCATCGGACTGGCGGATGACGAGTTGAAGACAGGATTCACCAGCCCGGATTACACGGTTTTTTCGTGTCGCGAAGGGCTCGACCCGCACTATCTGTTGCACTTCCTCAAGAGCGATTACGGACTGGAAGCCATCGCTCGCAATTGTTCCGGCGCAGTGCGCAAGCGACTTTACTATTCCGGCCTTTCAGAAATCGATCTGCCCATCCCGTCGATCGTCGAGCAGCGTGCCTTGGTCGCCAGGATTCACCGCATCGGCGAGACGATCCGGTTTATCCGCGAGGAAAACAGCGACCGCCATGAATTGCCCAAGCTCAAGCAGGCGATCTTGCAGGAGGCGATTGCGGGCAAGCTGACCGCCGACTGGCGTGCCGCCCACCCGGACGTGGAACCGGCGAGCCAACTCCTCCACCGCATCCAAGCCGAAAAAGCCCGCCTCATCGCCGCCAAGAAACTCCGCCCCGAAAAGCCCCTCCCCAAAATCACCCCCGCCGAAATCCCCTTCGAGATTCCGAACGGCTGGGAGTGGTGTCGAATCGCGAATGCAACGCTGACCATTGTGGATTGCCCGCATTCAACGCCGAGTTGGACGGAACGCGGCAGAACGTGTGTAAAGACCGGTCAGTTCCAGCGATTCCATCTCGATTTATCAAGTCGCTTCTTCGTCTCCGAAGAGACCTACCAAAAGCGAGTCGAAAGGCTCGTGCCTGAACCGGGCGACATTCTTTACAGCAGAGAAGGCGGTATTCTCGGAATAGCCTGCCGCATTCCCGATGGAGAGGAGCTTTGCCTCGGCCAGCGGATGATGCTTCTGCGTGCGCATCATCCGACCACTTCAAGGTTCCTCGAGTTGATGTTGAACGCACCACATGTCACGCAGATCGCGGTCGAATCAACGCTTGGTGGATGCGCCCCCCATATCAACGTCGGCGAGATCAAGTCATTCGCAATCCCCCTCCCACCGCTGCCCGAGCAACTCGCGATCGTGGAGCGTGTGGAGTCGCTGATGCAGCATTGCCGAGCGTTGTCCACCGAGATCGAGCACACCCGCACCCACGCCGCCCACCTCCTCCAAGCCGTCCTCAAAGAAGCCTTCGCCCCCGCCTCGCCATGACCACTGTGCTGCGCACGGCGCGGGTCTCCCGCCCCCGCCGCTGATTACACGTTCGGGCTTCCCCACTTTCGACGACCTCGTTCGCGGCGTATGCTGCTGCCGTTCGCAACAATCATCGAGCCAGGAGCACCCTCATGCGACAAATCAGCTTGCCAGAGTTTCGTCGTGACGCGGAGGCCGTCATTCGACAAGCGCAGCAGGGGGAACGTCTGATTTTGACGTATCGCGGAAAGCCGGTCCTGCGGTTGGAATCGATCCGGGACCAAGTCGTCACGGCAGACGATCCGTTTTATTCGCTTGCCCGACTGGCCTCTCACGAAACGGCCCCGTTGACCAATGAAGAAATCGACCAAGTCGTCTATCAGCTCTGAAACATTCGTGGACACCAGTGACTTTTACGCCCTGTTGGCCGAACGCGATCCCGCTCACAAACGAGCGACTGAAATCCTGGCGCGCGCCGCCAAGGGCCATAGTCGATTCGTGACCAGTGACTATGTTCTGGACGAAACTGTCACGTTGCTCAAAGCACGCGGCCTGGGACATTTGGTCGAAGCTTTGTTCAACGCGGTCTTCAAGTCTTCGGCCTGTCGAGTCGAATGGATCGAATCCAGTCGGTTCGAGACCACACGCCAGTTCTTGCTCAAACACAACGACCAGCCGTGGTCATTCACCGACTGCTCCAGCTTCTGCCTGATGCACGAACTGTCGATCCACAAAGCCCTGACCACCGACAACCACTTCCTCCACGCTGGATTTGAGCCTTTGCTGGTTGGATGACTCCGCGCGTGATCGCCGAACGCTGTCCGCCGAGATCGAGCACACCCGCACTCACGCCGCCCACCTCCTCCAAGCCGTCCTCAAAGAAGCCTTCGCCCCCGCCGCGCCATGAACACCGCGCGCGCTCGGCGTGGGTCTCCCGACCCTGCCGTCGCTCGGTGCCTGTCGGTTTACATCACCCCTGAGCTTGTCTCAGGGGTTCACGCGTTTCTGCACTGCTCGAATTCTCCGAGAAAACCGTAGTGCAGAAACGCGTGAACCACCGAGGTGAACTCATCGGTATCTATACAAGTCATCCAGAAAGAGCAGCCGCGGAGCGGCGACCGATAAAGCCGGGGGCGAAGCCCCCGGAAAACGATTGATGCGTCCACAAAGCCGCGGAGCGGCGACCGAATTGGAGGGAGGATTCCGTGTCGGTCGCCCCTCCGGGGCTTAAATCGACGGCGAAATCCCGATCCGGGGGCTTCGCCCCCGGCCTTAGTAGGTCGTCCCTCCGGGGCTCGTGTAGATACCGATGAGGTGAACTCGGTGGCGGATTAAATCGACAGTCCGCTCGGCGCGGTGGTCTCGCTCAACAGACTTCGGAAGTCTTGGCGGCATTCTCGAACTCGACGATCGACTTTCGACGTAAGTGTCCGAAACGTGAAAACGGTCGTTTTTCCATAACTCCCTATCGCCAAACAGAAAAACAGGGTTCGGACGAGCGCCAACCGAGGTTTTTGCCAATCCGGAAGGGTCTGGACTGCTGCCAACCCAGGTTGGCGGCTGTCTG
>JAYTXB010001209.1:0-1644 GCA_043743205.1 Schlesneria sp. | reverse complement strand
GGCTTGAATCGCGTGGAACAGGAACGCCGCGTTCATCGCCTCGCGCACGACATCGTTGCCACGGAACGAGAACGACACGTTGCTCACGCCGCCGCTGGTCCGCGCTCCGGGACACTCGGCCTTGATCCGGCGAATCGCTTCAATGAACTCGACCGCGTAGTTCGAGTGCTCTTCCATTCCGGTGCCGACCGTCAGGATGTTGGCGTCGAAAATGATGTCCTCGGCGGGGAAGCCGACTTGTTCGGTGAGCAGTTTGAACGCCCGCTTGCAGATGCGGACCTTCTCGTCGCACGAGGTCGCCTGTCCCTGTTCATCGAACGCCATGACGACGACCGCCGCGCCGTAACGACGGATGCGGCGAGCTTGATCGAGGAACGAGGCTTCTCCCTCCTTCAGGCTGATCGAGTTCACCACGCCCTTGCCGTCGAGGCACTTCAGTCCCGCTTCGATCACGCTGAACTTCGAGCTATCGACCATGACCGGGACTTTGTTCACGTCCGGATCGTCGGAGATGAGGTTCACAAACGTCGTCATGACCGCCTGGCTGTCGATCAGCCCTTCGTCCATGTTGACATCGATCATGTTGGCCCCGCCCTCGACCTGTTCGCGAGCGATGGCGAGCGCGTCGTCGAATTTCCCTTCGCGAATCAGCCGCGCGAACTTGCGCGATCCGGTCACGTTGGTCCGCTCGCCGATCATCATGAAGTTGGACGTGGGGAGCAGATCGACTCGTTCCTTGCCGCAATAGGACGACGTGCGCGCGATGTCGGGGATGCGACGCGGCGCAACACCGGCCACGGCTTCGGAAATCGCTTTGATGAAGTCGGGGTTCGTGCCGCAACAGCCGCCGACGATGTTGACCCAACCGTTCTGAGCGAATTCGCGCAGGTTGGCCGCGACCTCACCGGGGTTTGAATCGAAGCCGCCGAAACCGTCGGGCATTCCCGCGTTCGGATAGCAACTGACGTACTTCGGGGCGAGGTTCGCCAGTGTCTCCACGTACTGCCGCATCTGTTTCGGACCGAGTGCGCAGTTGAGGCCGATCGTGAGCGAAGCGGCATGCGACACGGAGGTCCAGAACGCTTCGACCGTCTGCCCGGTGAGAGTCCGTCCCCCGGCGAAGATCGTCCCCGAGATCATGACCGGCAACCGAACGCCCAGCTCAGCGAAGACGTTTTCGATGGCGTACAGACATGACTTCATGTTGAGCGTGTCGAACGATGTCTCGGGGAGCAGCAGGTCCGCGCCCCCTTCGATCAGCCCGCGAATCTGCTCGGAATACGACTCGACCATCTTGTCGAACGTCACCGGGCGATAGCCCGGTTTGTCGGCATTGAACGACAGCATGACCTTCGTCGGGCCGATGCTCCCGGCGACGAAGCGCGGCTTCTTGGAATTCGATTTCTCAAACTCATCGCACACACCGCGAGCGAGCCTTGCCGCCGCGACATTGATCTCGCGTGTGAACTCCGCCAACCCGAACTCCTCCATCGAGACGATGTTCGCGTTGAACGAATCGGTCTCAATGATGTCGGCCCCGGCGGCCAGATACTGCCGATGAATGTCGGCAATCATCTGTGGCTGAGTCAGCACCAACACATCGCCCGCATTCTTGAGGTCGATGTGATGCGACGCAAACCGCTC
>JAYTXB010001208.1:0-4053 GCA_043743205.1 Schlesneria sp. | reverse complement strand
GCACCCGACTTTCAAAAACTGGCTCTCCGCCACTGGTGTTGAATTCCAAACTGAGCGGCACGGCTAGCGCTGTGCCGCTCAGAAGACACTGCTTTCAACACGGATGGCGGAGAGATCCCAAAAACGGAACCGCCCTACACTTTCATTCAGGCAATCGGCACTTCGCGCCCTAGAGGCTTTTGACTAGAACGCGACCGCCCCTCAGTTGTGGAGTTTCGCCATGTTGAACCCCTCGATCCCATACAGCATCCGCGAGAGTTCTCGTGCGCGGTATCTGCGGTTCCGTGTGACGCTCGACAAGGGACTGGAGGTCGTCGTTCCACGCGGCTACGACCAGCGACGCATCCCCGAGTTGTTGCAGACCAATCGCGACTGGGTGGATCACGCGCTACGTCGCGTGGATGAGGCTCGGCTGAAGCAGGCCGTCCATGCGGCGCGAACGGTCCCCACACAGATCGCGTTGCCGAGTGTCGGTCGCGTCTGGAACATCGAGTTGGTTCCGACGCATGGTCGTTCGCTGAGCATCGTGGAGGTCGCTTCAGATCGCCTGCAATTGCGCGGCGATGTCGAGAACATCGACCGTTGCGATTCAGCGTTGCAACGCTGGTTGCTTCGCCAAGCTCACGACATCCTGACACCGCTGCTGGCGGCGGCGAGTCGCGAGACGGGTATCCCTTACGCACGGTTGGCGCTGCGAAAACAGAAGACGCGCTGGGGAAGTTGCTCGTCGCTCGGCACGATCAGCCTGAACGTCAAGCTGTTATTCGTGGACCCCGACTTGGTCCGTTACATCTTGATTCACGAGTTGTGCCACGTGCGCCACATGAACCACTCCAAACGGTACTGGAAGCTCGTCTCGACGTACTACGCTCCCTACAAGGAAGCCCACCGTCGCTTGAAAGAAGCGTGGCGAAAAATGCCGCGCTGGGTCGCGTGACGCACCTGAAACAAAATTCAGTCCGATCTTCTCCGGTCGGTGTTCGAGCGTCCCTCGTCTTTTCAGGATGCTCGGATTTGGCAGCGAAACCTCACGCGGCGGAGTTTGACCGATACGACCAGTCTCGACGGCGGAGCGACGAGACTACTGTAGTCCCGTTGCTCCGCCGACGGGACAGCGGCGCACGGTGCCCGCCAAACCGGTAAATTCCCAACGTGCGAGGGAAACCGCAAACTGTGCTGTCGTTCGGACACGAGGTTTCAGAGTGCTATCTCGCTCACTTCTCAGGATCACACTTTTTCCGGCAGCAGTACGGAAACGTGCTGCGCTGTGGCTCGGTCGTCGCGCGTCTTCCGGCAACCTGCGGGCGCTGGTGAAGTCGTTGCAGGACGAAGACGCTTCAGTGCGCGAGGCCAGTTTGGAGTCGCTGGTGAAGTTGGGGCCGAGCAGCGTTCCCGTGCTGGTGCGTGAGGTGATGAGCGAGTCGAGCGTGGTGCGCGCGGCGATGGCTGCGGCGCTCGGCCACTTCGGCGCGATGTCGTCAGTGGTGGTGCCGACGCTCGAGCAACTGCTGCGCGACCAGTCGCCGTCAGTCCGCACGACAGCCGCCGAGTCTCTCGCGCTGATCGGGCCTGCCGCTGCCTCGGCCGTACTCGGGTTGATCCGCGTGGCGCAGGACAACGAAGTCGAACCGGCAGCGGCAGCCGTGAAAGCCTTGGGACGTATCGGTGCGGCCGCGCGGTCGAGCCTTCCAACCCTCATTTCATTGCTCGCGCACGATGACCGTTCCGTGCGCGAAGCGCTCGTGACAGCCGTTGGATTGCTGGCTAGCGCGGGTCGCGCGACCGACGCCACGAGTGGGATCGAGTTCCCCGCACAACTGATTCAGTTTCTGTTTCACATCGACCCAGGAGTTCGAGAAGCGGCCGCGCGGGCGTGTGGTGAGTTGGGGACGAACGCGCGCCCCGCTCTGCCCGCGTTGATCCAACAGTCGCAAGACGGCACTGTGGGTGTGAGACATGCGGCCGTCTGGGCGCTGACGACAGTAGGTCCCGCCGAGCCGCGCACGTTGCCCGTGTTGATCGCGATGACGCAAGACAAGGAGTGGAAGATTCGCGAGATCGCCGTGCAGGGGCTTGGCCCGTTCGGCCCGGCGGCGAAGAACGCGGTCCCGCGACTGAACGTGATGCTTAACGATGAACAGACGCGCGTGAGACGTGCCGCAATTGAAGCAATGGCACAAATCGGCGCACCCGCGCGGCACTTGGCCGAGACGTTGTACGCTCGCTGCTTCGACAAACAAGAAACGACGCGCGCGGTCGCGTTGGCGGCCTTTCAACAGATGGCTCACTGTCTGAGTGAGTTCGTGCCGACCGTCATCAGCGAATTGAAATCCCCTGACGCGAACCGTCGCTGGATGGCAATTGCTGTCCTCAAACAACTCGGCCCAGATGCCGATGACGCGCTCCCCGCTCTACTCGAATGCCTCTACGACGATGTTCTCGCCGTTCGCGAAGCCGCCGCAGCCGCGACCGGCCAACCCGTCCCACTCGGCTCGCGCCGGTAAGGATCGGCACATAAACAACTGGCGGCATCAATCCGATGATCGAGGTGAGCCGGGTGCCGTAAGGCCCCGGGTTCTTCGCGGACAAGTCCGGGGCCTCACGGCACCCGGTTCACCCAAACCTGACAGTTGTTGATGCACCTTTCCTAACGACGACCTGTTTGACTTTGATAATACCGTAGACTCAGAATCCCCCCTCAGATCGAAGCTCAGTTCCACTTCGGTCTGCCCCGGTCCTCCAGCAGAGAAAGTGAGACGACTCCCATGACCTCTCCCCCTCCCGTCCGTTCCACTCGTCGCGGCTTTACGCTGGTTGAGCTACTCGTCGTGATCGCGATCATCGCCGTGCTGGTCTCACTGCTAATGCCTGCGGTCCAGCAAGCTCGCGAAGCAGCGCGACGGACTTCGTGCTTGAACAACCTCAAGCAGATCTCGCTGGCAATGCACAACTATCACGGCTCGTTCCTGATGTTTCCGTCGGGTGGTGCCACGTCTGTTGCCCCTTGCCCTCCTCCAAAGTCCGACTTTGCCGCCCAATCCGCGTGGGGGTGGAGCACCATGATCCTGCCTTATCTTGAGCAAGCTGGAACGTACGGCTTGTTGGTTCCGGGAAGTGAATCGTTTTGCTATGCGGCGGCACCGGGCGGTAACAAAGGTGCCGAATTGGCGCGCACACAGAAAATGCTGATTTGCGCGTCCGATTCAGGTCCGACCCTCAACCCGCAACATCCCATCAGTTGTGGATTGTGCGCCTCAAACTCAATCAATGGGCTATCCGGTGACGGTGGAGACACCGTGATCAGCTTTATCGCGCGAGCCAGCTATGTCGGTAATCACGGGGTCTTCTGGAAGCGGAAAGATGGTGTTCTCAGTTTGAATTCGGGTATCAGGATCGGTGACATCATCGATGGAACGAGTAACACCTTTCTGGCCACCGAGCGTTCCTATCTGGGTCCGATTGCAGGCGTCGATCTGGGTGGGGCAGTTTGGGGAGGAACGTCGCGCTTGTTGGAGTACGTCGCGCTTCCCGATGACGGGCCATCAGGCACAATGGCCGCATTCTACGTGCGCATGAATTCTTCACACCAAGGGGCGGGTAGCATGCACCCCGGAGGTGCCAACTTCGCACTGTGTGATGGTTCGGTTCGATTCGTCAGCGAGAACATCCATTCCACCTACGACACGGCGTACCCTGATGACGTGTCGAAGTGGGGGACGTATCAGCGACTTGCCCACCGCGCCGATCGGCTTCCTCTGGGCGACTACTAACTGAGCAGCACTTGACTGTCATCAGAATGCTCAGACATTTAGACACGAAACGACAATGGCCCGAATGCTCTCTTCTGCATTCGGGCCATCTGTTTTTTAACCGGAATCGACGAGTCGTTGCCGCAATCGCCATGGTGTTTCCAAAATTCACGCCGCTGCAATCCGCTTCCACTCGTCGGGAAGTTTCATGCGGGCGGAGTTGATGTTGATGACCTCCAAGAACTGGAGGACGTGTTCTTCGCAGACGCGCGGGTTCGACATCGCCCACTCAATCATTTCGAGG
>JAYTXB010001207.1:0-15496 GCA_043743205.1 Schlesneria sp. | reverse complement strand
CACGGCGTCGATCTTCCCGACATCGCGCTGCTGCCCGAGCAACACTTCCACCGAGACCATCTCATCGAGCGACCTCGGCGACAGACTGTAAGTTCCCGGCAGATCGACCAACTGCACCGAGCGGCCATCCAGCGTGAACTGCCCGATTTTCTTTTCGACTGTCACGCCGGGATAGTTCCCGATCCGGGAGTGGACTCCTGTGAGAGCTGTGAAGAGCGTGCTTTTGCCCGTGTTCGGGTTGCCGATCACGGCGACGGTGAGTTGCGGTGCGGCAGCAGCCGAATCGGGAGCAGTCATGCGAAAAGCGGCTTTCAAGAGCGGACCACGAGGAAAGAAAGCAACCGTCGTTTCGAGTCAGGCGTCAGCCGTCAGGGGATCAGACTTCAGAATTAGGACTCGCGCCGCTTCGGCCTTGCGAAGTGAGAGGCGATAGCCACGAATCAGATACTCAGCCGGATCGCCGAGCGGGGCGAAGCCGATCAATTCGATCTCTTCACCGTCGATCAGCCCCATTTCCATCAGTCGGACGGAGATCGCGTCGTCGCCAGTCACTTCGACAATCCGACCGCGTTGGCCAGCTGCAGTGAGGTCATTCAAAGTCGTCATCGCGTCAGTTCCACCAGCACGGTCGCGCAGGCATCGAATCGAAGCGAGAACCGGTGTTCGTTCACAGCCAAGATGCACGGCGAGCCGGTCTTGACCATGCGAACCTTGGCTCCTTCATGCAGGCCCATCTCTTGGAGCCGCACGACGAAGTCGGGGGAGCCATCCACGTCGCGAACACAGCCGTGTTCGCCAGTGGTCATCATTTCGAGCGGTACGAGTTGCATCGCAGTGACCCGACAGTAAGGTGATTGACACTCAGTCTCAAGTCCGGGAGGGAGTCTAGCCAAGTCTAGCTCCAATTCCCAACTCAACAACGGGATCGGGCGTGACTGGCGACAGTTATGCGGTTGCGATAGCTTCCAAGTCCGCTCATTCCTCAAACTTTGTTTTTAGTCAGCCCTCTGCTTTTGCTACAAGGTTTTCATGATGCCCAAGGTTCTTTGCACAGCCCTCAACACTAATGATGGCCCACACTTGAAGATTCTTCATGACGCTGGGTTTGAAGTTGTGTCAGCTCCTCAAGGGATCAATATCTACGACAACGCCAATCTGATCCCGCTCGTCCGCGACTGCGTGGCGGTTGTCACCGGGTCCGAGCCGTGGCCAGACAAAGTTTTGGCGGAATGTCCCAAGTTGCGAGTGCTTTCGCGCACGGGGGTTGGCTTTGACGCGATCGACATGGCCGCCGCTGATCGTCGCCGAGTGATCGTGGCGACGACTCCCGGCGTGAACCATCACGCCGTGGCGGAACACACCATTGCTCTGATGTTCGGAATTGGTCGCGGCTTCCCGAGGCAGGATCAGCAGGTGAGAAAGTGCGCGTGGGTTCGTCCCGCCACGCCGCGCATTCTCGGAACTACATTGGGACTGATGGGACTCGGCCGCATCGGGCAGGCGGTGGCGACGCGCGCGATCGGCTTGGGGATGAAGGTCGTCGCGTATGAACCATTTCCTAACCGAGAATTCGTCGAGAAGTGGGGCATCGAATTGCTGAGCCTCGACCAACTGCTGGCTCGTTCAGACTACGTGTCGCTTCATCTTCCAGTCGGCCCCGAGACGAAGCACATCATGAATGCCGCCGCCTTCGCCAAGATGAAGGCTGGCTCAGTCCTCATCAACACGGCGCGCGGGCTACTCGTCGATGAGGCTGCTCTGATCGCCGCGTTGCAGTCGGGGCATCTGCGCGGAGCAGGTCTGGACGTGTTCGAGGTCGAGCCACTTCCCTCCACGAGTCCGCTGCTTAACATGAACAACGTCTTGATGAGCGGCCATGTGGCGGGACTCGATCACGAATCGCACCGAGATACACTGACTATGTGTGCCGAAACAATCGTGTCTCTCTCACGCGGCGGTTGGCCGACCGAGTGCATCCGCAACATGGCGGGTATCACCGATTGGAAATGGTCCGAAAAAGGCTGATGATTGTCCGTCTAGTAACCCGCCGCGTCAGCGAGGGCTAGCAACACTGGAGAACGGCCATGACCTCTTTTGATTGGCAACTTGTCGCAGTGGTCGCCTGTGTCGTTTGGGCGGCGGCGGTCATCGCTCTTCGCGTGAAGCGGCTTTTCAGTGAATCACCGGAAAAAGGCTGCGGCTCGGGCGGCTGTTCGAGTTGTCCATCCAACACGCCGGGCGCAGAGTCGAAGCCCAACGATGGCTTCGTGTCACTTCAGTCGCTCGTGCAATCAAGCCAGTCGGTTCATGAAGCGGATCCGCCCCGTTGAGCCTCGTTCGCCAGCGTCCGAGTTAAGAAACACCTCTCGCAACAACTCTCAACATAAAACAAAAGTAACTCATGGAAACGATCGCTGGCCATCTCTACGACTATCCCAAGTACTACGACCTCATTTTTGGATCGGACTGGGCATCTGAGTTCAAGTTCCTCAAGGCGGGCTTTGAGAAGTACTCAAAGCGGACGACCCAGCGGTTGTTCGAACCGGCGTGTGGGACCGGGCGGCTGATGATTCAGTTTGCGAAGGCCGGGTATGAGGTCGCGGGGAATGACCTCAATGAGAAGGCCATCGCCTATTGCAACGAGCGACTCGTGCGACACGGCTTTCCGGCGAGCGCCTTCGTCGGGGACATGGCGGACTTCACGGTGAAGAAGAAGGTCGATGCTGCCTTCAACATGATCAACACGTTCCGACACCTGCCCGACGAGAAGACGGCCGAAGCGCACCTGAACTGCGTTGCCGAGTCACTCAACAAGGGTGGCCTCTATTTTCTCGGACTGCATCTCACACCGAGTACGCCACAGCAATGTACGACCGAATCGTGGTCGGCCACGCGCGGGCATCTGTCGGTCGTCTCGAAACTGTGGTCGATGGGAACCGATCCCAAAAAACGTGTCGAGCGGATCGGTGTCACCTATGACGTGTACACGCCGACCAAGCAGTTCCGCATCACCGATGAAACTGCCTTCCGGATGTACTCGGCGGAGCAGATGTTCGACTTGCTGGTGAAGGAACCTCGATTGCGGCTGCTCGACATGTACGACTTCCGCTACGACATCGAGTCACCGATCGACATCACTCCCAACACCGAGGATGTGGTCTACGTGCTGCAACGGGTGTAAGGAAGAAGGGGCAGTCGGGAGTTGGCAAGTGGGCAGTTGCAGGCAAAGACTCCTCACAGGTTCGCACCGCAGTTCGGGCACTTTTCAGAGGGAGTGACGGCGCTGCCGCAGTGGGCGCATTGAAGGTTGGAGGCTTGGCCTGACGTAGTGTTTTGAGGTCGAGACAACTGCTCATCGAGTTGTTGTTCGACGAGCTGGAAGATTTTTCCAGAAAGACTTCTCGTCCGAAACATGCCGATCAGGATCGAGACGAACATCAGACCAAAGATGCCGACGAAGAGCACGAACAAGACTCCAAACATCGTGGCACCTCATTGATCGGCGGCGAAGCAATAACTCGTGCGAGTAAAAGACTCGCGCGAAGTCTATCGAGCGGTGCCGTCCGTTTGCAGTGCGATGTCTGTCGGACGACTGAGCAAGACGAGATCGTGGTTGCGGAGGAAGCTGCGATGGCGTGTCACCTCCACCAGCGGGGTCGTCGCGAGCGCTTCAGTCAATCGGTGAAGCTTGTCTGATCGCGTGACCAAGAAGCCGCGCGGATGCTGCTCAAAAAATTGGGCGATCTCGTTCGCTTGCTGCAGCCGTTGGATGGGCTGTCCGGCGTAGAAGACCAAGTTGGGCGAGAAGTAATTGAACGTCGCCAACTTGATGTCGGTCGAGCCTGCGGCGTGGCGAGCGGCATCGGCCAACTTCGGCGAATCTTGATGCAAGCCAATCCGGCTGGGTGCGATCGCCACCATCAAGATTACGAGTGCGAAGGCACTGACGCTGAGGATGCGGATCGCGTGCGGACGCTTTTCTCGCTGTGCTGCCACGTAAGCGAGCGAGGCACCGATCAGGGGAATAGCTCCGATCAGGGAGAGCCACTCGTCACCCGGCAACAGCAGTGACGCGGCCACGGGGACCGCGATTATCAGCACCACACCGACCACCGCTAACACACGACAGCAATTGCGGAACGTCGCTGTGCCGAGGCTTGCGGGTGCGAGTTGCCAGCCGTGCAGATACCGCGCGGAGATCAAGGCCAACGCGGGATACATCGGCAGGACATAGTTGGGCAGCTTCGTGCTGGCGAGCGAGAAGAACACGAACCAGACGCCCGCCCAGCAGGCAACGAAGCGATCACTGTCGTTCCACGAGTCTTGCTGCTCAGCCGACTTCCCCAGCCGCTGGCTCAATTGCCAAATGCCAACGGGCAGAAAGACCGACCACGGGAAGCAGCCCATCAATAGAGCGATGACGTAATAGAAGACCGGCCCGCTGTGATTCTCCTTCGGGCCGAGGAATCGCCCGACGTTGTGATCGCCGAGGAAGCCTCGCAACCACGCACCGTCAGTTTGAATCCCGACAATCACGTACCACGGCAGCGCGATCACCAGCACCACGACCGCTCCGAGCAGAACACGCATCGCGAGACTCGTAGAAAGAACGCGCGAGGGGCGCATCACCTGCCAAACAATGATGACACTTCGTCTCCACCAAGAGCCACTTGGAATCGCGAGCGTTCCGGCATCGAGTTCATTGCGACGGCGAGTGACCAGCAACAACAGCCCGATGATTGTGCAGGGCAACAGCACACCGATCGGGCCTTTAGCCAAGATCGCAAGGCTCATCGCCACGTACATCGGCAGCGATGCCAGCCACGTCGAAGGAAGTAACTCGGACCATGCGGTCTTCACGGCTGACGGGTTCTGAACGGGCATTCCCTGTGGCTCGTGACTCAATGGCGACAATGCGCCGCTGAAGTGTCCGCCGCGCCGCGCTGCCACAGCCCAGACGTAGCTCGTGAAGGCGAGCGTCAAACAGAAGATGAGGACCGAGTCGGGCGTGACCGAACGCCCAATCGCCGAAAACATCAGCGACGTGCAGACGATCACTCCCGCCAGCAAGCCAACATCCGGCGAGAACAGCTTGCGGCCCAAGTGGTACGTCAACAGCGTGGTCCCGATCGCGAGCAGCGACGATCCGAATCGCGCCGCGAACTCAGAGACGCCGAACAATCGAAAGGAAACCTGCATCAGCCAGTAGATGAGGATCGGCTTGTCCGTCCGCAACTGAGCGTTGAACGTCGGGACGACCCAGTCGCCGCGCTCGAACATCTCACGTCCGCAGACGGCATTCTTGGGTTCATCCTCATCAAACAACGCGTACCCACCGAGGTTCGTGAAGAAGACGAACGTCGCGATCAGGCCAAGCAAAAGTTGGTGACGGAAGAGCGTATTTCGCCAAAGCGCACTCATTCGAGATCATCCCTGAAAACGTTTCGGCCCCAATGCGATCAGCCAATCCCACGATCCGGCGGGCGCGAGTTCTAAGAGAAGACCCCAAGTGCGGCAATTGCAGTCGCGAGTCCCTTCGCAACGGAGCAATCGCTCGAATTGACCTTCGATCGTGATTCTGATAACCCGCTGCACGCGATGGAGGCGGTTCGAGGCTGTGCGCGGGACTTTCCAAAGAACAACTATCGTGAACGGTCCCCAAGATCAGCCGTGTAGGATGGGCACTCTTGCCCGTCCGGATTTCACAAGAACATTGAAACTGCGAAGGCTCGACGGGCAAGAGTGCCCATCCTACGAGCCCGAGCTTGAAGACGAACAGGTTTGAAGACGGCGCAGTGCGGGGAGACGATGATGGTCGAACACACATATCAGTTGCTGGTCGCTGACGATGACGAGGCGTTCCGTCATGCGCTCTGCGAAATCTTCGCCCCCTTCTTCCGGCTGATTGAAGCGCGGTCTGGTGAGGAAGCGATGGACTTGGCCGCGCGGGAAGAAGTCCATCTCGCGCTGTTCGACATGCACATGGATCGGCTCACCGGTTTGGAAGCGTTCAAACAATTGAGAACGCTCCATGTGATCGTCCCCTGCATTCTGATGACGGCCGACTATACGGACGCGCTCCGCGAAGATGCCGAGCAAGCCGAGGTCTTCACCGTGCTACGTAAGCCCGTCACACGCCGCGATCTCTTCGAGTCCGTCGCCTGCGCAGTTGAGTCGGTCTATCACGATCAAGAACTGACACACCGCTTGCTGTGTGGTTGAAGCGACCTGATTCGAGCCTCCCGCGCAGCTTGACGCTCATTGAAAGAGCGTGTTACATAGCGGTCGTTCGTTTTGGACCGAAGCGAACGATACAACCAAGGCCGTTCGGCCGATCTTTTCTTGTCTTGGGAAGGCGTCAATGACGCTCGTGACCATTCGGGTTTTGGAGGGAATAGAACGCGGCGTCGTCTTTTCGCGTCTGGCGTTGCCGGTCTCCATTGGCCGTGAGGAAGACAACTCGATTCAGCTCAACGATGACCGAATCAGTCGCTTCCACTCCAAGCTTCAAGATCATTCGGGCCGCATCATTCTGACCGACCTCGACAGCACTAATGGCACTCGAGTGAACGGCCATCCGATCCAGATGCGTGTCTTGCAGAAAGGCGATGTTATTTCCGTCGGTCGCTGCATTCTGCTGTTCGTAGGACCGCACAGTGCGAACGATGAGGACCTCACCGATTTCCGACTGAATAGCGATCCCGCGCGAACGGCCTATGATCCAACGGGCAGCTCTCGTGGAGAGTCGGACGCTTCGGACTTCGAGTTGATCGAACAACCTCCCGAACCGGGATTTTCTGAGCCGGGAGTACTCTTTCCGCTTGGTCTGCCAGAAGTTCCTTCCGGTTTGTCCGGATTGGAGCGAGTCCAAGTTTCAGACATCCTCTCGTACGTCCACGCACAATTAGGAACAGTGGTTCGAGCCGCGACGGAGGAACTCCACTCGCCGCAGGGCCGCTTGATTCGCGCCGATTGGTCAAGCTGGCTGAGCCTGACCACGCTGCAAGCCGATGTCGCCGTCTATCTGCGCAAGATCAACAACCCCGACGGCTAATCAGGGTGGCCCCTCAGTAGTTTCTTGGAGTGCGACGCCGCCGTGCCGCCTGCCGATGTGCTGGAGCCACCTTGGTCTTTCGCTGTTCTTTCAGCAGCAGCGATCCGGCGACAACATCGCCTTCAAGCAATGCCGAGAAGGCGGCTCCACCGTACGCCAAAGCCGTACTGAGGTACCGCACTCCACGGTCCGCACACGGTTCTCGGCACGGACCGGAAAAATCAGGGTACTCCTTCGCGAGCCAGAGACGCCCGCGTTCTGGTGAACGTCGCTATGGTCAACTCTTCGTTCCAGTGATCTTGTCGATACGACCGTTCCAAGAGTCTCGACCGGCCCATGCGCATTCATAGGCAAGGGCGTCAAACGTTGTGCCGAACGCCGTCTTGGAACGCGACTCCGTTTCGGAATTGAATCACCCGTCCGATCTTTGTGACCTAGTCTTACAACGGGATGCTTCGTAGACGCTCCGGCTGGTAAGTCGCGCTACATGGCATATCGCGTACGGTGATCGATTCGCATTTGAAGAGACGGTTTCTTCTGGGGCTGTTGAGGTTGATTCTCTGATGATTGATCCGACAAAAATCTGGTCGATAACACAGTTGCCCTCATTGCCAACGGTCGTGGTTCGGCTGTTGGAATTGACGCAGGAAGCGGTCGTTGAGCAGCATGGTATCGTGCAGGCGGTTCAGGCAGATCCGGCCATGTCGGCGCGGATCGTATGCGCCGCAAACACCACTTACTTTGGTATTCGTCAGGATGTCGGCGGCGTCGAGCAGGCCTCCACGATTCTCGGTGCCACGGTCACCAACGCCCTCGCCCTCAACTTCAGTCTCATCGAGAACAATGCTGACGAATCATCACTGCTGATCTACTACAGGAACTGCTGGCACCAATCTCAAGTCCAGAGCGCGGCGGCGGCGATCATTGCCGAGAAAATTGCGGCCGACTGTGTCGATCAATACTCGTTTTGCGGACTGTTGCTGGACGTGGGACGACTAGCATTGTTGTCATCATTCGGCACGGAGTACCGACCGATTCTGGAAGAGGCGGCGAATGAGGATCAGCGACTTGATCAGCTCGAACTCAACGGACTGGGACTGCATCATGCGGATGTCGGCTCGCGATTGATGGAGCGCTGGAAGCTGCCCGCATCCATCGTCGAAGCCATTCGTTGGCATCACGTCGCTCCCGAGTGGCTGCTGGCTCGCAAAGGCAGCACAAATTTTCCGTTGCAGGCGGCGATGGCTTTGGCCTCGCGAACAGGCGACGTGGTCTGCGCGACGCGACGCGCACCGGCGTTTGAGCGATTGCACCATTTGGCCAGTGAACTCTTTGATTGGTCAGAGGTCGAGACACAACAGTTTGTCGAGGAAACCGAACAGCGTGCGTGGCGGAAAGACTCGTTATGCCAATCGGAATCAATTCCGACTTCATCGATTCTCATTGCACAAGCCAACGATCAACTCGTGAAGTTGACGTTGCGAGCGCACGTCGCGTCCGTGCAGGCCACGCTGCGCCAACAAGCCGCTGAGCAGGGAACGCGCGATCTCGAATTTGAAAACCGTCAACTTCAGAAGCAGGCGCTGCACGACCCTCTGACCGAAATCTACAACCGCCAGTTCTTCGACGAGATGCTCGATACGGAATCGAAGCGTTGCCTGCGCTGTGCCACGGCATTGGGAGTTATTTTCGCCGATGTCGATCACTTCAAACACGTCAACGATACGTATGGTCATCAATTCGGCGATTATGTGCTGAAGCAAATCGCCCGACTGTTCTCGTCCACGATCCGGACCTCCGATGTGTTGGCTCGTTACGGCGGCGAAGAGTTCGTCGTGCTTGTCAGCCAACCGACTGAGAAGGGACTCGAACGGCTTTGTGAGCGGATTCGGTCTCGCGTGGAGTCTGAAGTCTTTCTCTTTGGCGACGTACGGGTTCCAGTGACGGTCAGTATGGGTGGGGCGATCGCAGTCCCCGGTCGCAACGAGCGTGAACTCGGCACACGCTTGATCGCACGTGCCGACGAATGCCTGTACGAAGCGAAGCGGTCCGGTCGCAATCGAGCCTGTGTCACCTCTCTCGTGGACGAACAGGAGCGAAACTTGTTGCAGCAAGTCCTGCAACACCGGTTCAGTCGTTGGTTGGTCGCGCACCGAATGCTCGACATCCCTTCCGTCTCCAAAGCATTGCTCGACTGCCGTGCCGAACCCGCACGCATCGGCGATATCGCGTTGCAATGCGGATATCTCGATAGCGATCAAGTGACGCACATCGTCAAGAATCAGCAAGTGACGGGAGAACGCTTCGGTGTCGCCGCCGTCCGACTTAACTGGCTGACCGAGGACCAACTTGTCCATCTTCTCTCGCTTCAGCAAGAGAACCCGAAGCAGTTGGCCGGTGCGATTATTCGGCTTGGACTGCTCGCCCCCGATAAGGCGGCCGAAGCCCTCGACGACTACATGCACATCGGCCCGGCACGTTGGAACCAGCAGCAGCACTCACAAGAGCTGATCGGGGCGACGTGATCGCGGCCAGTTCAAGCATGGCCGTCGCAAAATTGCTGAAGGCTCACGCGAGTCGGCATCGCGGGCTGTGCTCCGAATGTCAGACAGGCCAACGTTCCGGCGGCACATCCCCAACGAACCGCATCACTCAACGAACGTCCTTCCGCCAGAGCGACCGTGAGTGCCGCCGTGAAGGCATCGCCCGCCGCTGTCGAGTCAACCACCGTGACCTCCCGCGCGGGAATGTGTGCGACTTGTCCGTCCGCCGTGCAAACCAGCGCCCCCCAACGACCGAGCTTCAACGCGACCTCACGCGCGCCGAGTTCCCTCAATCGGCGTGCGGCTCGTTCGGCCGACTCAAGGTCTGCGACGACGATCCCCGTCAACAACTCCGCCTCGGTTTGATTCGGGCTGATGACATCGACCGTGATGACCTCGGACGGCAACGGCACTGACGGCGCGGGAGCCGGATCGAGAATCGTCCTCACACCCGCTTGTCGTGCGATTCGGATCGCCGTGGCCACAGTCTCCAGCGGCGTCTCCAACTGCACGATCAGCGCATCGGCCCCTTGAATGATCTCCTTCTGCGACTCGATGTCGTCCGGAGTCAACCGCCCGTTCGCACCCGCAACGACGGTGATCGAGTTCGCACCGACATCATCAACACCAATCAAAGCGACGCCACTCGAACAGCCTCGCGTCACCAACACACGTTCCGTCGTCACGCCGTTTTCTGCGAGCGACCCGCGCAACATTTCACCGAACGAATCTTCTCCCACGCGACCGAGCATCGTCACGCGCACTCCCAAGCGAGCGACCGCCACCGCTTGGTTCGCCCCCTTGCCACCGGAGATTGTCTGAAAGCTACGGCCATGAACGGTCTCACCCGGCCTCGGTAGCCGCTCCATTTGCGCGACCAAATCCATGTTGATCGAACCGACGACGACGATGTGCAATGCGGACATGAAACCTGCTTTCCAGTTGAGCGGTGAACCCCGCTGAATCGTGACTTGCCTGACCCCTTGATGTTGCTCTTCGAGAAGAATTTGGAACCACCAGACTCGTGCACTCTCGCACGGTTCCCCTCCGAGCCTCGGTGGCTAGAATCCGCCAGCCCATCGAATGCCCGTTTCGATGCTCGATCTCGTGACCTCGATTCCTGCCTCACCAGTACCGACATGTTTCAACGTCTCCGACATCTGCTCGAACTGATTCGCTTCAGCCACACCGTCTTCGCGCTGCCATTCGCGTTGCTATCGGCGGCCCTCGCGTGGGATCACCCCGACAGCCCGTTCAATGGTTGGCAGTTGCTCGGCATCGTGCTTTGCATGGTTTGTGCGAGATCGGCGGCGATGGCGTTCAACCGCATCGCGGATCGTCGCTTCGATGGTGAGAACCCACGCACGGCAAAGCGTCACATTCCAGCGGGACTGCTCGCGCTGACGACCGTCGTGACGTTCACCGTCATTTGTTCGGCGGGCTTTGTCGCCGCGACGCTCCTCTTTCTACCGAACCGCTGGCCGCTGATTCTTTCCATTCCGGTTCTCCTCTTTCTGCTCGGCTATTCGTATGCGAAGCGGTTCACCGTCTGGTGCCATTACTGGTTGTCAGCAGCGTTGATGATGTCGCCCCTCGCCGCGTGGATCGCCATTCGCGGTGAAGTGGCCGTCACACCCGCGTTGCTGTCGGCTGTCATCTTCTTCTGGGTCGGTGGCTTCGACATATTGTATGCCTGCCAAGACGCGGAGTTCGATCGGGGCCAACGCCTGTTCAGCATCCCCTCTCGCTGGGGAATCCCATTCGCGTTGAAGCTGGCTCTCCTCAGTCACCTCTGCACGATCGCCGCCCTTTTCACACTGTGGTACTTCGCCGGGCTGGGCCTCGTCTTCCTGACCGGCATCGTCGCCGTGTCGGCATTGCTCCTCTACGAACACTGGCTCGTCCGGCCTCACGACCTGAGCCGCGTCAACACCGCCTTCTTCAATGTGAACGCCATCATCAGCCTCGGCCTCTTCGCGATGGGCCTCGTCGATCTCTGGTGGCGCTGACCGTTCCAGTTCGGCGCGGGTCTCCCGACCGAAGGTCTCCTCTTCAAATTTCAAAACAAAGATCCACATAGCTCCCGTGACTGCGGATTCGATCTTTCAGCCCATTGAAAACGTAGGATGGACGGCCTCGTCCGTCCGATTCCACGCTCAGGACCGGCGCATCAACAACTGGCGGTAATAATTTGATGATCCCGGCTCACCAAACTCCGACAGTTATTTCTGCGCCAGTCCTCAGCGGACGGACGAGGCGTCCAACCTGCGGGTTGTTCAACGGGCTGCTCACTACTTCGGCAGACGCGGATGTTTCGCGCCGGGTTGTTCGAGCAGTGCGGCATCGCTCAGCGAAGCCAACCAATCCTGAATGACCTTCACTGCATCCTGGTCCACAACCTTGGACGCGACGTGCGGCATTCGGCCCAAGCTGGCGAGCTTCATTCGTTCGAGGATCATCGAACGCTGCGGATCACCGGGCACGATGATGCGGGGATCGTTGAGCTTGAACGCTCCTTGTCCCGGCTTCGTGTTGACGGACGCAGTCAGCGTGAGCGGGATCGACGCCTGCAACTCGAACTCCGCGTTGCCGCCGCCCCACCGCCGATGACAGTGAGCACAGTTGGCATGAAGGTACGAGCGTGCCCGCAGATGCAGGCTCTCCTGTGGATCGCGGTAGTCGGCGAGACTCGCCAATTCCTGCGGTGGCTTCGGCAACTTGTCTTGGAAGACGCCGAGTTTCTCCAGCAAGGAAAGCTGATTCACGATCTTGTCACCCGAATGCGGGTCGCCGTAGTTGTGAGCCTTGTTCATTTGCAGCGTCGTCACCCCCAGCACGTACTTCGACGCCATCGTGTGACAGAGCGTGCATTCGGCGCGACTCGGAAACCGCCACGTTTGTTCGCGCTGTCCACCCGGTGCGGTGGCATCCTTGATGATGAGCTTTCGATCCAAGCCTTCCGCCGCGAGTAATTCCGCATCCGTTTGCTCGTCGTTCCAAACGTAGGTGTAGCCGAACCAATACTGCGCCCCATACTCGTCATCGTTCCCCGGCATCTTGCGGTATTGGAGGATGCGCGTCTCCAAGCGTTTCAGGCTCGCGGCATTCCCTTTCTCAGTCTCAATCGCAAACGTCTTCACGAGAACCGTGCCGTCGGGGAATCGCCAACCGAGGTCCGAGTACTCCGGTCCGTGCGGATAGATGACCTTGTCGAATCCAATCTTCGTATCGCCCGGCAGCGCGATGAACCGCTCCTTCTCGGCTCCGTCCGACCACAACGGGGCGTTGACCGAGTACGGGATCAGTCCCGTCGCCGGAACGTTGTCTCGGGTCGATGCGAACAGTCCCGTCTCGCTCAGCTTGCGAGGGAACGGTTTGGTCGGAGACTGTGGTGGAGCCTTCACGATCCGATGAAATTCACCACTCGCGAAGTCCACGAGATAGACCTCGCCCGCGCCGTCTTGAGCGAACTCGACGATCCGAATCTGCGTGTCAGCCAGTTCATGATGCTCGGTCACTTTGCCGGTCGAGACACTCGCGCCGTCGTGCTTCAGCGACCAGAGCTTGCCCGTGTCGTAGTCACCGTAGATGTACGCTCCCTTCAACTCGGGCAAGCGATTCGATTCAAACACATAGCCCCCGGTGATCGACCGGAAGTCGCTATGCGGATGCTCGACAAGCGGCTTGATGAACTCACCCGGTCCCTTCGGACGCTCGGGCCGAAACGGATGAGTCCCCTCGACGAGACTCCAGCCGAAGTTACCGCCACGTTCGACGAGATAGACCATTTCCCACAGGTCTTGCCCGACTTCACCCGCCCACAGCCGCTGCCGTTTGTCGAACGAGAACTTCCAAACTTGTCGATGCCCGAACGACCAAATCTCGCCCCGCGCATCGGCCTTCCCGAGAAACGGGTTGTCCTTGGGGATCGCATACGTGCGACCAGCATCAGCCCGATCAACATCAATCCGCAGGATCGAACCAAGCAGGTCCGTGATGTCTTGGCCCGTCTGCAATCCATCCGCGATGCCACTGCCATCGCCCGTCGCCAAGTAAAGGAATCCATCCGCACCGAAACGAATGCAGCCGCCGTTGTGTCCGCCCGAAGGCCATTCCAAAACGATCTGCTCGCTGGCAGGATCGGCCTCCAGTTTGAAGTCCTTTTTCAGCGGGCCATCCTGCGCACTCTTCACGGTAAACCGCGACAGTCGGCTTCCATTCGGTAGATCGGGCGCGAGGACCGATGTGATGAAGAACTGTCCGTTCGTCGCGAACTGCGGATGAAACGCGACGCCATAGACTGTTCGTTTGAGATCGACCAACACGTCCGCCGTCGCGACATCGGGCCTGATCTCAAACGTGACGATCTGGCCGGGCCGAGTCGCCACACCAAACCGATTCCGCCCAGGGACCATTCCCACCGACAACGGCTCATGCAGCTTGAGCTTCGGGAAAGCGTTCTCGGTCGTGTAGGGGTCAGGTGGTTCAGGTGAGCCTTGAATGTTGTTGGTCGTCCAGAGTTCACGCTGCTCGGTGTTGAACGCTTGGCGAGCGATCTTCTTCGCCGCTGCGATCGCCTCCGCTCCCTGCGCGAGGCCATTCACGTGTGGGACATCCCTCGGACTCATCCCGCTCACAACCATCGCCACCAACATCACGAACGCTCGACGAAGACTCTTCATGCCGCACCTCGACCGTGGGAGAGAACTGAGAAACGAAGCAAGCTGTGAGAATGAGAAAATCTCAGTCACGAATGGGCCGGGATTCTAGCCAGCCTGCACTCGGCCAGCCAAACCACAGCGATCAAAGAAGAAGAGCAGGCGGAACCACGAATCTTGCAGCGCAGGACACCCGCAATCCAAGAGAAGAGTTTGAACCACGGAAGGTCACGGAAGGAAGAATTCAGAACCACGAAAGACACGAACCACACGAAAGAAGTGAGGAGCTGGAAGAGATTCTCGGTTGAGCCTCCTTCCGCGTCCTCTTCCTCATTTCGTGCCTTTGGTGTCTTTCATGGTTCAATCTCTGCTCTTCTTTCCGTGAACTTCCGTGTTTTCCGTGGTTGTCTGGAATGCTCCCGCGAGTGGTCGATCGACTGCGTGTTGCAAAATCTTCGCGCCACACGAAGAAACAAATTGTGAGTAGCACGAATGACACGAATCCGAAGACAAAGTCGATTCCCTTGAGTGATGAGTGGCCTGTCCTCTCCTTGCCTTTGCTGCTTCTGATTCGTGTCATTCGTGAGATTCGTGGTTCAAACTCTTCGCTGCTCCCGCCACGACCAGAAGTCAACCTGAGTCCGATTTCAGCCTCTCAGACAACGCTGTGCGGTTCGCATTGCCGGGTGGAAGTTGGAACAATGCGACAGGCCATGACCTCCCCTCGACCATGCCTTCCCGAAGGGGACGTGGTTCATTCTGTCCTCGCACCCTTTGAAGGAGACCGTTCGATGAAACCGCAATCCGCCTCATGCCCCGACTGTCACGTTGTCGATCGTCGCGACTTCCTCAAAGCGGCCGCCAGTGCCGCCGCGATGGGAGCCGTGGCGTCCGGCTTCGGCATTCTGCCCGGAGCCTTCGCCGCTCCCAGCCCGACCAGCGCCGCTGAGACCGCTGTCGGGCGCTTCTACAACACGCTGTCCGCCGAGCAGAAGAAGACCATCTGCTTTGGCTTCGCCGATCCGCTCCGTCAAAAGGTCAACGCCAATTGGCACATCACGAAGCCGACGGTCGGCACCGACTTCTACAACAGAGACCAACGCCAACTGATCGACGAGATCGTGCGCAACGTCACGTCGAAGGATGGCTATGAGCGGTTGCTCAAGCAGATGGAGTTCGACGACGGCGGGATCAACGCCTACAGCATCGCGGTCTTCGGAGAGCCGGGAGCTGGAGCGTTC
>JAYTXB010001206.1:0-6456 GCA_043743205.1 Schlesneria sp. | reverse complement strand
TTCTCAGCCAGCTTCCAGAACCCGGGGCCTCACGGCACCCGGCTCGCCAAACTTCTGTCGGAAACGTCTTGTCTTCGCACTCGGTGTCGTTGCCGCGCTGATGTGCCTCACACACTTGGTCGCGGCGGATGACCGGTTCTTCGTCGAGCGCGTCGCGCCGATTTTTGAAACGCATTGCGTGCGCTGTCACAGCGCGGCGGAACACAAAGGGGGGTTGTCGCTCTCGACAGGCGCGGCCGCGCGCGCGGGAGGCGACAGCGGCACTGCGTTCGTCTCGAAGAAGCCGGATGACAGTTTGATCGTGCAGCACGTCAGCGGTGACAAGCCCGAGATGCCGAAGAACGCGCCGCCGCTTTCTCGACAGCAGGTCGCAACGCTGCGCGAGTGGATCACGGCCGGAGCCAATTGGCCGGCGGACATCACGCTCCAGAACACGCAGTTCGCCGGACAAACGTGGTGGTCACTGAAGCCGCTCGTGCGACCTGCCGTGCCCGCTGTTTCAGGAGGCGCTCCGAGTCCCGGTGTCGCAGTCACACCGATTGACGCCTTCATCCAGGCGAAGCTTTTTGAACGGGGACTCGCGTCTGCACCTGTCGCCGATCGGCGCACGCTCTATCGGCGGCTCTCGTTCGATCTGCTCGGCCTGCCTCCCGATCCGGCAGCGGTCGATGCGTTCGTAGCCGATCCGAATCCGCAGGCTTATGAGGCGCTGGTCGAGGCGATGTTGAAGTCGCCGCGCTATGGCGAGCGTTGGGCGCGGCACTGGTTGGATGTCGTGCATTACGGCGACACGCATGGCTATGACAAGGACAAGCCTCGCCCGCACGCTTGGCCGTATCGCGACTATGTCATTCGTTCACTGAACGACGACAAACCGTATGACCGGTTTGTGCTCGAACAGTTGGCCGGTGATGTCCTCTGGCCCGAGACGGTCGATGGCATCACGGCGACCGGTTTCATCGCGGCGGGGCCGTGGGATTTTATCGGGCATGCGGAGGTTCCCGAATCGAAGCTGGACGGCAAGATCGCACGGAATCTCGATCGCGACGACATGGTCACCACGGCGATGAATGCCTTTTGCAGCCTGACCGTGCAGTGTGCCCGCTGTCACAACCACAAGTTTGATCCGGTGACGCAGACCGATTACTACCGGCTGCAGGCGAACTTCGCGGCACTTGATCGAGCCGATCGGATGTTCGATGCCGATCCCGTTGTCGGTCGCCGCCGCAAGGAATTGCTCGCCGAGCAACAGCGGCTCAAGGGCGAAGAGCAACGACTCGCGAACGAAGTCGCCAAACTGGGTGGCGATGAGTTGAAGTCGGTCGATCAACAGATTGCGTCCAGTCGACAAGCTGCGGCCGGACAGAGGCGTCCCGAGTACGGCTATCACAGCGGCATCGCTGCGACTCAGGACCAGATCAAGTGGGTGCAAATCGACCTTGGAAAAGAGGTGACGATTCAGTCGGTTGCGCTGGTTGGTTGCTGGGACGACTTCAACGGGATTGGCGACGGGTTTGGCTTCCCGGTTCGATTCAAGGTTGAGTTGTCTGCGGAGGCGGACTTCAAGTCGAACGTGATCGTCGCTCTCGACCGCACGGCTGAGGACGTGCCAAACCCCGGCACGAAGAGATGGGTGATTGATCTCACGAAGAAGTTGGCGACCAATCGTTCCGCTTCTTCCAATTCGCAATTAGAAATTTCGTCGTCCGAACCGAAAGCCCCCCTCACCCTAACCCTCTCCCCCGAAGCCGGGGGCGAGGGGACAAAGCCAAAAGAAAAATCGAAATCCGCACGCTACGTGCGTGTCACGGCGACGAAGCTGGCTCCGCGTATGAACGACTTCATCTTGGCGTTGGCCGAGTTGAGTGTGTTCGATGCGGAGGGGAAGAACGTCGCGTTGGGGACGACTGTGATGGCGCTCGATTCGATCGAGGCTCCCGTGCGGTGGGCGAAGCAAAATCTCGTCGATGGCATCTTCACCGGGCAGTCGGTTGAGGACACGAATTCACTGCGCTCGCAACGGGCCGCGTTATTGGAGCGGCTCGTCCCGCAGGCTCTGCGCGATCAGCTCCAGTCCATCGAAGTTGCGGCTGCGGAAACGGCGAAGCAACTGACGACGCTCCCCGCCGCGCAGTACGTCTATGCGGGGATGATTCATCACGGCAGTGGAACTTTCATTGGGACGGGGCCACTCGGCGGGAAGCCGCGCACGATTCGAGTTCTCAAACGCGGCGATGTCGCTTCGGAAGCGGACGAAGTCGGGCCGGGGATCGTCCCGTTGCGACCGAACGAAGCGGGCGGGTTCACTCTTGCGGCCGATCACAAAGAGGGAGACCGGCGAGTCGCCCTCGCCAGATGGATCGTGGACGAGCAACATCCGCTGACGTGGCGGTCCATCGTGAATCGCGTCTGGCAGCATCACTTCGGCCACGGGCTGGTTGATTCACCGAACGACTTCGGCCGTATGGGCCAGTTGCCATCCCATCCCGAGTTGCTCGATTGGCTCGCGATCGAGTTCCGCGATGGCGGCCGCAGTTTGAAACGGCTTCACCGACTGATCGTGACAAGCAACACCTATCGTCAGCAATCACAGTCCAACGCGCAGGCCGAGCAGATCGACTCATCGAACGCGCTCCTCTGGCGAGCCAATCGACGCAAACTTGATGCGGAGTCTCTGCGTGATTCGCTGCTGTCCGTCGCTGGCAAGCTCGACGAACGCATGGGCGGTCCCGCATTCCAGGATTTTGTGGTCGAGAAGCCCGAAAACTCACCGCACTATGAATACCACCTGCATGATCCCGAAGACCCGAAGTCGCACCGGCGGTCGGTCTACCGGTTCCTCGTCCGCTCGCAGACGCAGCCCTTCATGACGACGCTCGATTGTGCAGACCCTTCGATGATCGTGGACAAACGCAGCGAAACGGTCACCGCGCTGCAGGCGCTCGCCTTGCTGAACAACAAGCTGGTCCTGTCGATGTCGAATCACATGGCCCGGCGAGTCGATGCGTTGGCGCTCGACGAACGCCAACGCATCGTCACGGCCTTCCGCCTCGCCCTCAGTCGCTCTCCGAGCGATGAAGAACAGGTGGCTCTCATCGAATACTCGAAGCAACACGGTCTCACTCAAACTTGCCGAGTGATCCTCAACCTCAACGAGTTCGCGTTTGTGGACTGAGTGCCGTCGTGGAACAGGTTTGTCACCTGTTCCAGAAGGCGAGGCACCGCTCGGATAGATTCCGCGTGGCACAAGCAACATGTCAGCTCGAATGTCAAAAGCAATCGGAGACTCGTTAATGAAGCGTTGGCTGTTGGTGATCGTGGTGATGTGGAGTGCCCTGGGGACAGAGGCGCATCGCTCGTGGGTTGCAGCTCAAGAAGCAGGAGCAAAGCCCGTTGAGGCGGGGCCACCGAAGAAGAGTCTGCCGTTGCCGGGTGAGACCTTCACGGTGGCCACTCGACCGGCGTTTCTATTCCTGCCGCCGAAGGAGCAGCGGGCTGAGCCGCAGCCGTGGATTTTCTACGGACCGACGCTCGACCCGTACCCCGATCAGGCGGAACGTTGGATGCACGAGCAGTTCCTCGCGGCGGGGATTGCGGTGGCGGGAGTCGATGTCGGTGAGGCGTATGGCAGCCCGCAGAGTCACGTCGTGTTTGATGCACTCTATGACCAACTGACCAAACAACGCGGCTTTGCCAAGCAGGCGTGTCTGTTCGGACGGAGTCGCGGCGGGCTGTGGGTCAGCAGTTGGGCCATCGCGCACCCCGAACGCGTCTCGGGGATCATCGGCATCTACCCCGTCTACGACTTCCGCACTTACCCTGGGATCGCTCAGGCGGCTCCCGCGTACGGACTGACGGAAGCGGAGCTGACGGCGCGCGTGGACGAGTTCAATCCGATCGCGCGAGTCGGCGTCTTGGCCAAGGCCAAAATTCCCGTCGCGATCATTCACGGTGATGACGACAAAGTGGTCCCGCTCAAGGAGAACTCCGCCGAATTACAGCGCCGCTACAAGGACGCGGGACAAGCGGGATTGGTGAAGCTCATCATCGCGCCAGGACAAGGCCACAGCTTCTGGGAGGGATTCTTTCGATCTCAAGAACTGGTCGATTTCGCGATCGAGAAAGCACGCGCCGCGAAGTGAGTGATACGAAGTCGCGCGTTGTTCAGCGCGGGTCTTCCGACACAGCCGTTCCGTTGCTCCCGTCGGCTCTTGCGGATTCAAATACGGATACCGCCCGAAGTCTCCCGACATTCAACGTTGACTGTCGCACACTTCGCGCGAAGCTCAAGTCGATCCTCGGCCACGCGTATTCCTTGCGCGGCGATCAGTGAGACCTCAGGGAAGTAGCCGCGTTCGCCAGAACGTGGGCCAGTTCAACACTCCGCCCGAACTCTGGCGAGGTGCGGCTACCTCTCACCGCGCGAGGTATACAAACAGAAGAGCGAGGCTCCCGATCCCGCCTGTTCAATCGGCGACCAATCGATACCCGAGTGGAAACATCACGCAGAGCGGGCCTGATCGACTTGGGCATCCACTTCAATTCTCAGCGGGGATCATCCATGCCATGATGCGGTTGCTGCCGCCTCGCACAACAGAGCGACGGCAGAATTGAGTGACTCAGAATCATGACGAGTGGCCTTCTGGCCTTCCACTCCTTCCAAGCAGCGCGAGGTTCGGCCATGACTCAATCTGATGAGCAAACAGACTTCCGCGACCCGTCGTGGTTGTTCGCGATCGAACTTGCAGTGGTGGCGAATCAGCTCACGCGCGAGGCGGCTGCGAACCTCGGTCGCTGGCTGACTGAACCGCACTACGCCGAGTACCGTCCACAACTCGTCGCCCTGATCCAGCGCGCGGACTTTGCGGAACTGAACCGACTCTTCTGGGAACGCATTCCCTTCGGAACGGGTGGACGGCGCGGGCCGATGAGCGACTTCGGTTCCGCCACGATCAATGATCGGACCATTGCCGAGTCGGCCCACGGACTGGCGGTCTATGTGAAGCGTTGGTGTGAACTGAATAACGTGGTGCCGGAGGGTCTCACGCCGCGCGCGGCTGTCGCGTTTGATTCGCGTCATCGTTCGAGAGAGTTCGCTCAACGAACGGCGAGCGTCTTGGCGGCTCACGGTTTCCAAGTCTTCTTCTTTCCCGAGCCGCGGGCCACACCCGAGTTGTCGTTCGCCGTGATTGCCGAATGCTGTCACACGGGTGTGATGATCTCGGCCTCGCACAATCCGCCGTCGGACAATGGCTTCAAAGCGTACTGGTCCACGGGTGGCCAAGTCCTGTCGCCTCACGATGCGGGGATCATCGAATGCGTCGATGCGGCCGGTGAGATTCCCACGGTCGATTTCGAGACCGCTGTCCGCGCGGGGCAAATCCATCTGCTCGGCGAAATCATGGACGCCGCCTACGTGAACGCTGTCTGCCTGCAAAGCCTCTCGCCCGCGCGCGACATCACCGCCCTCTACACTCCGCTGCATGGCGTTGGGGAATCATCGGTCTTTCGCGTGGTGAGACAGCTCGGTTTCCACAGCGTCTCGATCTTCGAGCCACAGCGATCACTCGATGGCGCGTTCCCGAACGTGCCCGATCAACTGCCGAATCCCGAGCGGTTTGAAGTCTTCGGTCCCGCGATCGCACATGCAAAACAGATGGGAGCCGAACTGGTCCTCGCGTCTGATCCCGATGCCGATCGGATGGCGGTCGCCGTGCGAGATCACTCGGGTGACTTTGTTTGTCTGACGGGGAACCAACTCAGCGCGCTGTTGACCGATCACGTGCTGAGCCATCGCGCGGCGCAACGCACGCTTTCTGCGGATCACTTCATCATCGAGACACTCGTCACGACACCGCTCGTCGCCGCGATCGGTCAGCACTATGGAGTCAAAGTGGTGAGCGACGTGCTCATCGGCTTCAAGTACATCGCTCACGAGATCGACCGTCACGGCCCTGACCGCTTCGTGTTTGCGACGGAAGAGTCGATCGGCTTCATGGCGGGCAACTACTGCCGCGACAAGGACGCCGCCGTGGGAGCGATCTTCGTGCTTGAACTGGCAGCCGAACTGAAGCAGCGCGGTGAGACGTTGCTCGATCAGCTCGATCGACTTTACGCGCGACACGGCGTTCACGTCGAGCAGACTGTGTCGATCATGGCACCCGGCGCGACCGGGCACGCGCGACTGGCTCGCATCATGCAGTCGCTCCGCGACGCTCCCTTGCCCGCTTTCGGCCCGGCCGTTTGGGAGTCGGTGCGAGATTACGAGCGGCACGAAATCCGGTCACTCCCCGCGAACATCAAATCGGCCGACTTGCCCGCACCGACGAGCAACCTCTTGATCTTGAACGGCCGCTCTCAGTCGATCGAGAACGAACCGACATCCGCCTGCGAGCTGACTCTCGCGATCAGACCTTCGGGAACAGAACCGAAGATCAAGTGCTACGGCTTCGCTCG